>USPH01000020.1 GCA_900556515.1 uncultured Collinsella sp. | reverse complement strand
TGTACATCCTCATCAAAGCACGGCTTGCCTCAAAACTGGAGCTCGAAACAGTCTACACCCTCGACGAAGCCCTGAAACTGTATGCCCTCTACTGCATGGACATGGACATCGAAAGAGGCCATGCGGAGGAGCTGAAGCAGCAGTCTCAGCAGAAATAAGCGAAAGAGAGGTGATGGCGGTTGACGATCTCCGAATTTATCAACAAGGTCGGCTTCAAGGTAAAAGAGCAGGATGTCGATAAGGTCAACAACACGATCTCCGGCATCAAGGATACCGCCACACGGCTCCTTGGCGCCATCGGCGTTTGAGCCCGCAGCCTCGCGCTTTGCCTTGCGCTCGGCATTGAGCTCGGCATCGCTCTCGCGCACCAGCTTGATAATCGCCGCGCATGCCTCCTCGCCCACCAGGTCGCGGGCACGGACCGTCAGACGCGTAGCCTCCTGCTTGTCGCCGTCGCTTGCAGCATCGGTCGCGCACATGATCAGGCAGATGGCGATCTCGGCCGAAGGCGAGGTCGGCACGCCCTGCAGGGCGAGCTCACCCATCACATGGTCGTCACTCTCGTCCGCGGCATCCGGATAGGTGGTATGGATCTTGTTGAGCAGGCGCGTCGTATGCGCATCATTGGGCGCCAGGCGCAGCGCCAGACGCGCGCAGCCCACGGCAGCCGAAATGTTCTCGGTCTCGGGCTCCAAGAAGTACTGACCCAAATTGGTGTAGGCGCGTGCGGCGCACTTACCGTCGCTCGCGCGCTCCAGCACCGAGAACGAGAGCGATGCCCACTCCTGCTTGTCCTCGAGCGCGCGGAACAGCTCGGCCAAGTCCAAGCGATAGTTGCAGTTCATGGGATCCCAACGCACGGCCTGCATCAGGGCATTCCGAGCACTCACATAATCCTGCTGGCGAATGTAGGCAAACGCCATGTCGGAGTACAGGCGGTCAAAGGGAACCTCGACCTGCACCAGCTCGCGCGGATCCTTCTCCACGCGGCGATAGGCCAGGCGCTCAAACTTGCTGTCGAAGCTAAAGTACTGGCGCTTCTCCTCCGTCTTGCACTCAGCGTCGATATACTCCTCGGCGAGCTCCACCAGACGCTCAAGCAGCGGCGTCGCCGTAGCCAGGTCGCCCTGCGCCAGATAGTTCTCGGCATACGTGATGTCTTCCAAGCTGATAGGCAGGTCCATGACAACTCCTCGGTCCGGGCGGCAGACTCAACGCGCGCCTTAAATATCGGTCAATACACAAAACCCGGGTCTCTTACGAGGCCCGGGCGTTCAATTTTGGTAGCCCGTACCAGATTCGAACTGGTGATCTCCGCCTTGAGAGGGCGACGTCCTAAACCGCTAGACGAACGGGCCATATGTAGCAAATGCAATGGCTGGGATGGAGGGAGTCGAACCCCCATTGACGGAACCAGAATCCGCTGTCCTGCCATTAGACGACATCCCAATGACTGCATCGCTGCGCTCGGCTGTGCCTTTGCGCAAGAAAGAAATATACGGGAAGTCCCGCCGTGACGCAAGCCCTAATTTTGACTTTTTTGAAATTCAGTCAAATACGGCCGACACGTGAAGGACCTGTGAAGCACCAGCGACACGTACGGCGCCAAAGCCCGTAAAACATCCCACATCTACCGCTGGTAGATTACAACAATGCAGCACTCACGGCTGATGGCACAATCAAACCGTCATCATTACACGGATATCGAGGCGCCATGGACGAAGAGCTTGATTACCTATGGGAGACCCTGGGCCTCGAGATCACTGCTGACCTTTGGCCCGAACGGGACAAAATCCATCCCACCCTGCGCCCCGCCATCACGGTGATGCAGGCAAAATACCGCCGTGCATCCTTTTTGATCATGCGGATGTCATGGCACGCGGGACTCCCCGACCTTAAGCGAATCCAGGCAAGCCTCGTCGAGCTGTCCGGTATGCCAACTGTCATATCCGAGGCGCACCTGGAGCTGCGCCAACGCGAGCGACTGCAACAGCAGCGGATTCCCTTTATCTGCCCCGGTGTTCAGGCATATCTGCCCTTTATGGACGAGGAGTACTGGAGCGGCAAGCCCAACAAGCACGTAAAGGTCTACGGTCCGCACGAATGGGCACAGCTCAAGGATTGAGCCGAGCGAGCCCTCCGATGGAAAACACGTCCCACCCCGAGCGCTCAAAACGGGTCGCACTTTCCGCAGCCGCTACAGCAGCGCCTCGGTCCAAGCTGCTTCCCTAAAGCCGGGAATCGCAAAGTCGTCGCCCACCAACAGCGGACGCTTGACCAGCATGCCGTCGGTCGCCAGCAGCTCGTAGCACTCCCGATCCGCCATGCCCGCATCTAGACGCGCCTTCAGGCCCAGCTCTCGATATTTCATGCCCGACGAATTAAAGAAGCGCCGCACCGGCAGTCCCGAACGAGCAATCCAGGTCGCAAGCTCATCAGCCGTGGGATTGTCCAAAACGATATCGCGGTCGATATACTCTACCCCGTGTTCGTCCAGCCATGCCTTGGCCTTCTTACAGGTCGAGCACTTGGGATATTCAACAAACAGTACGGTCATGGAAATCCTCCGAATATAGATCGGCCAACGCAGGCACACGCCACACGAGGCGCCTTCGCATGATGGGCCAATTGTAGCCCACGGGCCACACGCTAAACGAACCGTACCCCGAATCCGCGTTTGATGAACGGCAGCAGCTCCATTGCCTCGGGCGAGATATGACCCGCAACGTTCATGCGCTCGTCACCGGGAAGATCGACCCGCGCAATCTCAAGCTCGCCTTCGTAGCGCCCATAGCCGCTGTTGCTCACAGCGATCGACCCCGTCTTTCGTGACAGGCCGGCACCGGCATCCATCGGCACGGAATCCGGCTTAAGCGTCGTACGCGACTCCTGAGACCTAAAGATGAGGGTGCTCGAATCGGGTCGGTCGTGATGAATCTGCCCACGTACATAGGCATAACCGGGCTCAAGCTCGCATTGCAGGTCCACGTATCCGGCGGAAACATGAGCAAACTGCGTCCAGCCCGCATCGGAAAGATCGGGGTCGCCGACCAACACAATGTCGCAATCGGCGCCATGTGCAAGCTCAAGCATATTGAGGGCAACCTTTGACGCGCGACCGCGCTGCGTCTCGACCGTCGGCAGTCCCTCGAATACCGGCCCGCGAACGTTAGCATCGCCCGGCACAAAAGCCATGATTTCGAATCCAAGCGCCGCAAGACGAAGATTCACCCGAGCAATGTCCTCCAGAGCTAAACCGGTATAAGGCTTGGGGTAAAAATTGTGGCAGGCGGCAAAACGAGTCACATCGGCACCGGCCTCACGCCACGATGCGATTTCATCAGAACTCACCGTCGATGCATTGACCACTATGCGAAATACACCGGACAGCTCCGCGACCCGTTGGGCGCTAAAGCCATAGTCCAAACGAAGGTATTCCAACCCCAGATCGCGCAGGTCCTCGATGCGCTCAAGCCCGAGCAAATCGCACGTGCGAGGCCCCGCATCGGCAATGAGCGCAATGCCGCGGGCGGAGAGCAGCGACAGCACATGACGGACCTTATCGGCATACGCCGCTCCCCCATCCTCGGGAATATGCAGTGAGGTGAACGCGTAGCGCGCACCCGCCGCGGCACCACGCTCAATCGTCCGCTCAATATCCTGCAAAGGGCTGGAAAGATAAATCGAAATACCCGTTTTCACGCTTCAACGCTCCTTTAAAAAAGGCCGGCGGAGCAGTTAGCCCCGCCGGCACAACCATAGCATCAAGAGATCTGCGGCACGTCAAGACGTTCGAATGACATGGCGCGCAGCATCAGACTACTCGCCAAAAAACTCGTTGATCTTCTGCTCGTCGACGCCAAAGAACCACGTCAGGACAAAGCCGGCGGCATAGGCAAGCAGCATAGCGGCAACGTAGCCGAGCTGCTTGCCAGGAACGACGATCAGCAGGCCAAACAGACCGGAAACGCCCTGAGAAACCGTGCCGATGTGAAGCAGCGCCGCGAGCGCGCCGCCAAATCCGGCACCCAGGCAGGCCGTCACAAACGGACGAACGAGCGGCAGCGTAACGGCATACATCAGAGGCTCGCCCACGCCCAGGATGCCAACGGGGATGGACTCGGCGACATACTTCTTGAGCTTGGCGTTCTTGGTCTTAAAGTACAGCGCCAAACCGGCACCGACCTGGCCGCCGCCAGCCATCATAAGGATGGGCAGCAGGTAATTGATGCCCTTGGTAGCGCCGTCGGGATCGTTGAGCATAGCGTGGATCGGCGTGAGCGCCTGATGCAGGCCGACGGACACCAGCGGCAAGAAGCCTGCCGACAGGATATAGCCGCCCAGGACGCCCAGCTTCTCGAAGATAAAGGTGAGGACGCTAAAGATCGCGGTCGTCAGCCAAGCGCCAACCGGCTGGATGACAAGCATCAGAGCAAAGGCGCCGATGATGAGCACCAGCAGCGGGGACAGGAACGTATCAAGCGCGTTGGGCATGACCTTGCGAATCTGACGCTCCATCCAGGCGAAAAACGCACCAGCGATGAGAGCCGCGATCATGCCGCCCACTGCGGGGTTGTACTGCGCATTGGTGAGCGGCAGCAGAATGGCAGTGGCAGGATCAGCCGCGCCAGGCGCAAGCAGGGGCATGGCGCTGTTGGCGATACACATCATGCCGGCGATACCGCCCAGTGCAGCGGAGCCACCAAACTCGCGTGCCGCGTTATAGCCCACCAAGATGGGCAGATAGGCGAAGAGGGCCCAACCCATGGAACGAATGCCCTGGTACCACCACTCGCCTGCAAGCGCGCCTGCCGTCGAGACGTTAATGACGTTGCAGATACCGTTGATGAGGCCAGCCGCAATGATGCCGGGAAGCAGGGCGACGAAGACATTGGAAATCTTCTTGAGGAAGGCCTGAACCGGCTTGGACTCGTACTTGGCCTTCTGCGCGGCCTTATTTGTGGCCGCAGCGTCAACCACGCTCTCGTCAGCAACGCCTTTCGCGAGGCCGGTGAACTTGGAGAACTCCTCGAGCACCTTATTCACCTTGCCCGGACCCAGCACGATCTGCATCGTGTCGTCCTCGACCAGGCCCATCACGCCGTCGAGCGCCTTAATACCCTCCGTGTCGACGTTGCCCGTGTCTTTGACGGTCACGCGCAGGCGCGTCATGCACGCCGCGTTTGCCAGCACGTTGTCTTTACCGCCCAAAAGGTCCAGCAGCTTTTGAGCCAGCTCTTTGTTCGTCATAACTCCTCCTTGTATTGGGTATCTCGTCTGGATGTCATATCAGCTCACGCCGCGCACCTATTGGGCATCGGCATTGCTCTTCTCATGGCCACTCACCGCAGCACGGACATGGCCTCGCGCTCGCTCAAGAGCTACCGCAGCCTGCTCGGCATCGCAGTCCAGCAGTACCGAGACAATAGCGGTTTTTACGTGGCCGCCGGCATCTGCAAGCGCCTGAATAGCGCACTCGCGCGTGCAGCCGGTCGCCTCCATCACGATGTTCTGGCCGCGCACCACCAACTTCTCGTTCGTCTGCTGCACATCGACCATCAGGTTTTGGTATACCTTGCCGATCTTGACCATGGCACCGGTCGAAATCATGTTGAGAATGAGCTTTTGAACCGTTCCCGCCTTGAGCCTCGTTGAGCCGGTCAGTACCTCGGGACCGGGCACGGGTTCAATGGCAAGATCTGCGCTCTCCCCGATCTTCGACCCTTGGTTGCAGGCAATTGCGATCGTCTTGCACCCAGTTGCCTTGGCGTACACAAGGCCGCCCACCACATAGGGAGTACGACCGCTTGCCGCCAGGCCAACGACAAGATCCTTGTCCGAGAGTCCACGCCCCCGCAGGTCGCTCGCGCCAAGCTCCTCGCTGTCTTCGGCACCTTCGACAGCCTTGATAAACGCCGTCTCGCCTCCGGCAATGAGCCCGACAATCAGATCGGGTGACACGCCAAACGTGGGCGGACACTCCGAAGCGTCGAGTACGCCCAGACGACCGCTGGTGCCTGCGCCCATGTAAAAGACGCGCCCGCCGCGCTCGAGTGCCTCAGCAGCCCAGTCGATTGCTGTGGCAACCTGGGGCAACACTTTTGTGACCGACTGGACGGCACGAAGATCCTCATCGTTCATCGTCGTGACGATTTGCAGCGATGTCATCGTATCGAGGTCCATTGACCTTTGATTACGCTGTTCGGTCGTGAATTTTGTTAAATCGAGCATTTCATTCACCTCATCTTTCCTGTTTCTCGATGTAGTTTTGCTTAATGACATGCGTCGCTCGTTCGTAGTCGCTGGCAACGTAAGCAGCGTACAGGGCATCGACAACCATAAGCTGAGCCATACGCGAAGCCATGGCACCGCTGCGGACCAAGGGCTCACTCGCAGCGACGCCGAGCACGGCATCGGCCATGGTGGCAAGCTTGGATGATCCATCTACTTTGGTCACGGCCACAACGGGACAGTTGTGACGTTGGGCCTCGGCGGTGCAGTCCAGCACCTCTTGCGTCAAGCCCGAGTAGCTAAAGGCGATTGCCATATCGCCCTCATGCATGTTCTTGGCACACAAGAGCTGATCATGCCAGTCGTCGTACAGATGGCACTCTTTGTCGACACGCATGAGCTTTTGCGCCAGATCGTGCGCGACCAAACGAGAGGCACCGATACCGAACAGATTGACCGCGCGTGCCCGCTTAAGATAGGCCGCACATCGCTCCAAGACGGTGTAATCGAGCGTTCGCGCCGTCGCTTCGATCGTGCGCACGTTGCTTTTCATCACCTTCCCCACGATACGTTCGACGCTGTCATCCATGGAGATGTCCTCGAGGGCAACGTCTTTCTTGTCACCCAAGAGCGCCAGCTCGGCAATCAGTTCGCGCTGGAACTCCTTGTAGCCCGCAAAACTCAAGCGCTTGCAAAAGCGCAAAATGCTCGAGGGCGAGGAGAACGTGGCATCGGCAAGACCACGGACGGACAGCCCGACCACCTCGTGCGGATGAGCGCTTACATATGCGATGACATTGCGTTCCGCCGGGCTCGCGCTGAGCTCACGCTCGCGAAGCCGCAAAAGCAATCCGTTTGCCATCCCAAACACCTCCGTTGAGAAGAATTAAAGACCAACGAACGATTCGTACCGGATATAAACAGCTTTTACGGTACATTGTGCCGCATCGTGGCGCACAAAGGGCGAGCGTTCTACCGCTCGCCCCTCAAATCCGACCGCTCGGAAATACGCGCGACACAAAATAATTCAACAAGGTCGCATTATCAGAAACGGGTTTGTTACCGGCTAGCGCCTCGCATGGGCGCCGATCGGCCGAGTCGCATGGCGCACCAACGCCGCTGCCAGCAATACCAACAGCATCGCGGTGACATAGCCCGCAGCATCGAATCCTAAATCGATAACGTCGAAATGCCTGCCGGGAACAAAGATCTTATGCACCTGATCGCCAATGGAGCAGGCGGCGCAAAATAGCAATGCGGGCAGGCAACGGGAGCATACGCTCCACGGACGCCTGGAAAAGCAAACCACGACCACCGAGGCGAACAATCCGACGAAGAAAAACTCTACGGTATGGGCAACGCGACGGACGTTCGTGCCCACCCACATGCGAATGGAAGCAAGTCGGCCAGACCGTACATTCGAGGCAGCCGAATCGGTGCCCCCGGTCATTCCGTTCTCCGTCTGAGCTTCACCCGTGGCATTGGCAGCCTGTACGCCCGTAGCCTGACCCTCCACCACACGCGCGGTGGACTCGCTCAGCAACGACGTCTCCACCGCATTTTGCTCCGTCAGCACCCAGATGCCCGCCAGCGTTGCAGCGAACAGAACGATCGCGGTCCATCCGATTATTTGTTTTACGCGCGCCAAGGGCCTACCTCCTTTTTTTGAATATCAGCGAGTGTAGCCCCAAATGACATCGCCACCGTATCAAAATTTGAATCACAACAGGAAGCGACAAAGCGACGCAAACCCCTACCCCGCCTCGCGCATCCAGCGATCGAACGTCCCCACGCACACGCCCAGGCACTTTGCTGCCTGGCTGCGCGTAATATCGCCTGCCTCATAGCTATCGCGCACCAGCTCAAACTGAGGAGGGCACGGCTTGCGAGGTCGACCGAAACGAACCCCTCGCGCCCGCGCCGCTGCAATCCCCTCCGCCTGGCGCCGATGGATATTCTCGCGCTCCACCTGCGCCACGTAGCTCAGCAGTTGCAGCACAATATCGGCAATCAGGGTGTTGGTCACATCCGGCGCGCCGCTGGCCCTGGCGCGCGTGTCAAGCAATGGCATGTCCAACACCACAATGGCAACCCCGAGATCCTTGGTAATGCGTCGCCATTCCTCAAGAATCTCGGAGTAATTACGGCCAAGTCGGTCGATAGAAAGCACCACCAGCACGTCCCCGTCTCCCAGGACGTGCAGCAGCTCGCGATACCGCGGGCGGTCGAAGTCCTTGCCGCTCGCATGGTCGGCATAAATATTCGCCGAGCCCACGCCATAGGCGCCCAGCGCATCCAGCTGCCGGTTCAGATTCTGATCGCGCGAGCTCACCCGCGCATAACCGTACACCGTCGCCATCTCATCCCCGCTTTCTTGTAAACCTGCCAAAAAGGGACAGGTTTATTTTGGTAGGTTTTACCTCTCAAATAGCAGGTAAGCGGGCAGCCGAGCAGACGGCAAGGTAGTCACGATCCAAACGCGGAGGGCGGCCCCGAAAGACCGCCCTCCGTTCTCCCGCCACGAGTCGTGATTTGGCTAATGGATTAGCTTAAAGTCCAAGTGCCCGCGCGTGGTATTGACGCGCGAGACCTCGATGACCACGCGCTGCCCCAGCTCATAGCGGGTCCCCGTGTCGGCACCTGTGAGCGTGAGCGCGTCCTCGTCAAACTCGAACCACTCGTTGCCCAGGCTCTTAATTGAAACCAGGCCCTCGACCTGCGTCAGATCCAAGCGTACGAACAGGCCCATGCTGCTGACCCACGAGACCGTTCCGGCATAGCGCTCGCCCAGGCGATCCTCGTAGTACTGGGCAATCTTGATCTTTTGCGTCGCATGGCTGGCGGCATCGGCCGCACGCTCCGCATCGCTGCATGCACGGCAAATCTGCGGCAGAATGCGTGGCAGGGACTCGCGACCCTTACCGATGAGCCGGGGCGTGCGTGCCAAGGCGTCCTTGCCGCCCAGCTGCTCATAGGCCAGCTGCAGCTTGAGCACGCGGTGCACCACCAAATCGGGATAGCGGCGGATAGGACTCGTAAAGTGGCAGTAGCACGGAGCGGCAAGCGCAAAGTGGCCTTCGTTGCGCGGCTTGTACAGTGCGCGCTGCATGCTGCGCAACAGCAGCGTGTTGACAAGCGGCGCGTTGGCCGTGCCAGCCGCGGCGTCGACCGCAGCCTGCAGCTCATCGGGACTTCCCAGGGCAATACCAGCCGCACGGCGGTCGTCGATGATGCCCAGCTGCGCCAGCGCCACGGCGGCGCCGTGCAGGCTATCGGGACTGGGATCATCGTGCACGCGATAGCAAGCCTCAATGTCGCGGTCGGCCAGCCACTCGGCCACGCACTCGTTGGCGAGCAGCATGGCTTCCTCGATAAGCGACGTGGCACACGAACGCTCGCGCGCCACAATCTGCACGGGTACTCCGTCCTCATCCAATAGAGCGCGAATCTCGGCCGTGTCAAAATCGACTGAGCCGCGGACGCGACGAATACGACGGCGAAGTTCGGCGAGTTCGTTGGCGGCGACAAGGAAATTGCCGAGGTCGACGTTGCAGCCGCGGGCGGCCTTCTCGCACGCAAGACCGCGCTCAAGCGCCTCCTCGCGCGAGGCCTCAGCAGCCGCAACATCCTCGGCCGCACCCTCCAGCACCCCATACTCCACCGCGCCGGCACGCACCAACAGTGCCTCGGCGCCGTCGTAGTCCATTCGCACGCGCGAGCGAATCACACTGGGATAAGGATCGTAGCGGCGAACGCGGCCCTGCGCATCGAGTTCAATATCGACGGTAAACGCCAGACGGTCCTCGTCGGGACGAAGCGAGCACAGGTCGTTCGATAAGCGCTCGGGCAGCATGGGCAGCACTCGATCGGCCAGATACACCGATGTCGTGCGATGGCGCGCCTCAAGATCGATATGCCCGTCCCAAGCCACATAGTGCGAGACATCGGCGATGTGGACGCCCAGCTTATAGCCGCCATCGGGCGTGCGCTCCAGCGAAATGGCATCGTCAAAGTCGCGAGCGTCGACCGGGTCGATCGTGATGATAAAGCGGTCGCGCAGATCGCGTCGAAGCGGATCTTTGAGCGCCGCGGTCACATCGAGCGAAAGGCCCTCGGCCTCGGCAAGCGCCGCCTCGGGATAGCTGTCGGTATAGCCATAACGCGCCATCACATACTGAACGCCCAAGTCGGGCGCATCATCGCCGCCAATGCGGCGCTCGATGGTCACCGTGCCCGATTCCAAGCGCGTCGGATAGGTCAGAATGCGTGCGACCACAGCGTCACCGGGATGAACGCCCAAGCGCTCGGCCGAGGTGTCCTCGGGCAAAATAAAGAAATCGGCCTTGAGACGCGAATCGAGCGGCTCGATCACGCCGAGCGGACCGGCCGTCTGGTACGTGCCCACCACACTGATGGCAGCGCGCTCGACGACTCCCTCAATCACGGCACGACGCTCACCATGTGGGCTGTTCTTAATGCTCACGGCGACGGTATCGCCGTCCATAATCTCGCGCTTACCGCGACCCATAACCTTGTAGTCGCCGTTCTCGGTTATGACATAGGCACTGTGCTCATGGAGCTGCACGCGTCCGGTCAGGCTCGGGCGGCGCTCGCTGCGCACCGGTCCACGCTTGTTGCGGGCACCGTGCTTATGCTTGTTGTTGCGCCCCATGGCGCCTCCTTACTATCGATTGCGGACTCCAAAGAGTCTACCCAAATGATTCGCGATCCTGCCGTCGCATAGGCATCAAAAAACGGGCCGCCCCAAGAGAGACGACCCGTTGGAAGGAATGAATTCCAGGCATGCCTACACGCTCAGGTAGCGGCGCATGGCGATGGCAGAACCAAAGAGACCGATAATCACGCCGACCAGGATCAGCGCAGCATAGGTCACCAGGTAGTACTGCATCGGCAGGGCAAACGACATCCAGCCGATGCTCTCCTGCAGACGCGGAATCATCAGGTTGCGCAGCAGCTCCAGCACGCCGATGGAAAGCAGCGAGCCCAAAATGGCCTGCAGCACGCCCTCGGTGATAAACGGGCCGCGAATGAAGCCGTTGCTGGCGCCGACCAGACGCATGATCGCGATCTCGCGACGACGCGCCGTGATGGACAGGCGAATCGTGTTGTTGATAAAGATGAACGCGATAAAGGTCAGCAGGCCGACGAGTACCACGGCAGCAATGCGGATGTAGTTAGTCACCTGGAACAGGCGGCTCACTTCCTCCTGGCCGTACAGCACGCTCGCGTTGACGTCGCCGTCATCCGCGATCTTCTGGAAATCGGCATCCTTCTTGAGCTTCTCTGCCGTGCTCTCGACCTTGGACGGATCGTCCATCTCAATAGCAAAGGAAGCCGGCAGCGGGTTCTGGCCATCGAGCGCGCTCATGGTGGCGTCGGCGTTGCCCGACATCTTGCTCGTATACTCGGCCAGCGCGTCGTCCTTGTCCTTATAGGTCACGGACTTGACGTTATTCCACGTCTTAAGTTCGGCCTCAAAAGCCTGAACATCGGCCTGATCGGCGTCATCACTAATGAACGCGTTGATGACAACCTGATCCTCGACGGTGCCGATCACGGAGTTCAGCATCGCGGAGCCCATGATGAACAGGCCGATGATAAACAGCGAAAGGAAGATCGTGATGACGGCGCCGAGCGAGGTAGTCCAGTTACGGAAGAAGTGGCTGATTGCCTCTTTGAAGGAGTAGCCCACGTTAGTTGGTGCCATAGTTGCCGTAACCTCCCCTCTCCTGGTCGCGGATAACGTGGCCGCCCTCGAGGGCGATCACGCGACGGTGCATGCTATCGACCATCTCGCGGTCGTGCGTGGCGACGATCACGGTGGTGCCGGTGCGGTTAATACGCTCGAGCAGCTTCATGATGCCCAGCGAGATCGCCGGGTCGAGGTTACCCGTGGGCTCGTCGCAGATCAGCAGCGGCGGACGGTTGACCATAGCGCGGGCGACGGCGACGCGCTGCTGCTCGCCACCGGAAAGT
>USPH01000019.1 GCA_900556515.1 uncultured Collinsella sp. | reverse complement strand
CTTCGTCGGCAGCGTCAGATGTGTATAAGAGACAGGTGCTCAACGGCGACCTGCCGCTCATCACCGCCGACACCGTCGCCAAGTTCGCGCAGACCGTCGCCACCGGCGAGCTCGCCTGCACCGTCATGACCATGACCCCGCCCGACCCCTTCGGCTACGGCCGCATCAAGCTGGGCGCCGATGGTCAGATCGAGCGCATCATCGAGCAGAAGGACTGCACGCCCGAGCAGGCCGCCACGCTGCTCGAGTGCAACGCCGGCTGCTACGCCTTCGACGGCGCGCAGCTCGCCGCCCACATTAACGAGATCGGCAACGACAACGCGCAATCCGAGTACTACCTGCCCGACATGCTCGAGATTCTCAAAAGCCACGGCCAGGCTGTCTCCATCTTCCACTGCGATGACTACCGCGATGGCCTGGGCGTCAACAGCCGTATCCAGCTCGCGCAGCTCACCGCTATCGCGCGCGACCGCATCAACGAGCACTGGATGGCCGAGGGCGTTACCTTCATCGACCCCACGCAGGCCTGGATCGGCCCCGATGCCGTTATCGGCCGCGACACCGTCGTGTGGCCGCAGACGCACCTGATTGGCCACGTCACCGTGGGCGAGGAGTGCCAGCTCGGCCCCAACAGTCGCCTCACCGACACCACCGTCGGCAGCGGCTGCGTCATCGATGAGACCATCGCCATCGAGGCCGTCATCGAGAACGGCGTCGACTGCGGCCCGCGCGCCTACCTGCGCCCCGGCACTCACATGCTCGACGGCTCCAAGGCCGGCACGCACGTGGAGATCAAGAAGTCCACGATCGGCGAGGGCTCCAAGGTGCCGCATCTGTCCTACATCGGCGATACCACCATGGGCTCCGGCGTCAACGTAGGCGCGGGCTCCATCACCTGCAACTACGACGGCGTCCACAAGCACAAGACCGTCATCGGCAAGGATGCCTTTATCGGTTCTGACACCATGATGGTCGCGCCCGCCCAGATTGGCGACGGCGCGCTCGTGGCCGCCGGCTCCGTCATCACCGAGCCGGTCCCGGCCGACGCGCTCGGTCTGGGCCGCGCCCGTCAGGTAAATATTGAAGGCTGGGCCGCCGATTATCGCCGCCGTCTGCACGAGGACGACGAGGTATAACGTTTTACCAAGCATCTAAGGAGCTGTTCCCATGGGGGCGGCTCCTTTTTCTATCGTGACCTGCGCAACCGGATGAGTGGTCGGTTCGTGTCCGTTGACGGTAAAGACGTTATCAGGACTCGATAAACCCCGTCGCGCGGTTACAATGCAACAAGGCATCTATATGGCATTCGATATAAAGGAGAAGGGTAATGCCGATTAATGATCCCGAGAAGTCGGAGAATATGCGCAAGTCCATCCGCGTGTATTCCGGTTCCTCCAACCGTCCCCTCGCTCAGAAGATTGCTGAGTACCTTGGGGTCGAGCTTTCGGGCCTTACGCTAAAGCAGTTCGCCAACGGTGAGATTTACGCCCGCTACGACGAGACCGTCCGCGGCGCCGACGTCTTCCTGATTCAGTCCGTGGCCGGCGGCAACGTCAACGACATGCTCATGGAGCTGCTCATCGCCACCGACGCTGCCAAGCGCGCATCCGCCCGCTCCATCACCGCCGTCATCACCCACTACGGCTATGCCCGCCAGGACCGCAAGGCCGGCCCGCGTGAGCCCATCACCGCCCGCCTCGTCGCCAATCTGCTCGAGCGCGCCGGCGTCAACCGCATCATCACCCTCGACCTGCACCAGGGCCAGATCCAGGGCTTCTTCGATATCCCGGTTAACCACCTGTCCGCACTGCCGCTGTTTGGCCAGTACTACAACGACATGCACTTCGACACCGACAACCTGGTTGTCGTCTCCCCCGATGTGGGCCGCGCCAAGGCCGCCAAGAAGCTGTCCGACATGCTCGGCTGCGACCTGGCCATCGCCCACAAGGGCCGTCCGCGCCACAACGCCGCCGAGGTCATGGGCATCATCGGTGACATCAAGGGCAAGACCTGCGTCATCAACGACGACATGATCGACACCGCTGGCACCCTGTGCGCCAACGTCAAGGAGCTCAAGGCTATGGGCGCTGGCGACATCTACGTCTGCGCCACCCACGGCATCTTCTCCGGTCCGGCCATCGAGCGCCTGAACGACGCCCCGATCGTCGAGTGCGTCGTCACCGACGCCATTCCCGTCGAGGTCGGCGGCAAGATCAAGACCATCTCGGTCGCCGAGGAGTTCGCTCAGGCCATCTCCGCCGTTTACCACGAGGAGCCCGTCTCCACGCTCGTCGGCGGCGACTTCGCGCTGTAGTCGCTCGACCCTCGCATCCCTCCGGAAGCCCCGGACACGCCTGCGGGGTTATCACGCGAACGTCCTCGCCGCTTTGCGGCTGCGGGATGTTCGCTTTGATAACCCCTCCCGGCGTGTCCGGGGCTTCCTGCTGTCTCGGGGCAGCTGTTTTCTGAAATGACTTTGCTGCAACCTTTCCTCGCCTTCGGCGGGCGTGGTAGCCTTTGTCGTTGATTGAACTTTTGTGTAACGAAAGGATGAACATGGCAGCTGCACAGCCGCTTAAGATTCGCATGGTTGCCGGACTTGGCAACCCTGGCGATGAGTATGCCGAGACCCGCCACAACGCCGGTTTTAAGGCGATCGACGAGCTGGCCCGTCAGGCCGGCGTCACGTACTGGAAAAACCAAGCAGGCGCCGAGGTCGCGCTCATCAATATCAACGATGCCGAGGAAGAGGGCGGCAAGCGCCAGATTGTGCTGGTCAAGCCGCAGTCGTACATGAATACCTCGGGTGGCCCCATCTCCAAGCTTTGCCGCGAATACAAAATCAAGGCCGAGGAGCTACTCGTAATCCACGACGAGCTCGATATTCCCGCCGGCGACGTGCGTGTTAAGGTGGGCGGCGGCCATGCTGGCCATAACGGCCTGCGCTCCATCATCGACAAGATGGGCAGCCGCGACTTTAGCCGTATCCGCACCGGCATCGGCAACCCTCCCGGCAAGATGGCCGTGGCAGACTACGTGCTCAAGCAGCTGCGCGCCCGCGAAGCCGAGGATTTCCAGGACACCTGCGCCCGCGCCGCAGATGCCGCCGGTCTGGCCATCGTCCACGGCGTAATCTACGCCCGCGATCACGTAAACGGCGCCGCTTCCGCCAACGGGAAGCACTAAAACCTACCATTTAGGGACAGGTTTATTTTGGCAGCTTTTATCTGCGGAAACGCCGCAGTCGATACATCGCAATAAACATGCTGCCACCATACATGCATAACGCCCCAAAGGGGGCCGGCCTCAACGAAGCGCGAGGCCGGCCCCCTTTGCCGTTTTGCCTGATAAAACCGACCAAAATAAACCTGTCCCTTTTTGGCAGGTCACTTTTCCCGCCTGCCAAAGATACACGTAAGCGACATTGCCATGAGGGTATAATTTGCACCGTATGTCTGCACAACGCCTGTGCGCGTACGGTTTTACTCGGGCTACCGTCCATTTCCGTGGAGGCACGGTTCGGCAGCCCTAACAAGAGAGGGGTTCTATGTATAAGATCCTGGAGAAGACGCAGTTCTCGGAGAAGGTGTTCAAGTTCCGCATCGAGGCGCCCGCAATCGCCAAGCATGCGCACGCTGGACAGTTCCTCATGGTTCGCGCCAACGAGACGGGCGAGCGTGTCCCGTTTACCTTAGCTGGCTGGAACGGTGACGAGGGCTGGGTCGAGTTCATCTTCATGGTGATCGGCAAGACCACCGAGATGCTTTCCACCTACGAGGCCGGCGAGTCGCTGCGCGACGTCGTGGGCCCGCTGGGCGTTCCCACCGAGATGGCCGAGGGCCCCTGCGCCGTCATTGGCGGCGGCGTCGGCCTGGCAATTGCCTTCCCGGTCGCCAAGCACCTGGTCGAGACCGGCCACGAGGTGCACGCCATCATGGGCGCCCGCACCAAGGACCTCCTGCTCATGGAGGATCAGTTCCGCGAGCTCCTCGACGAGGACCACATCCACATCACCACTGACGACGGCTCCTACGGCGAGCAGGGCGTTGTCACCGCTCCGCTGGAGCGCCTGCTGCAGGACAAGGCCGTGAGCCAGGTCTTCTGCGTCGGCCCCGTTCCGATGATGAAGTTCTCGACCCTCACCGCCCAGAAGTACGACACCCCCATCACCGCGTCGCTCAACCCCATCATGGTTGACGGCACCGGCATGTGCGGCTGCTGCCGCGTCGAGGTGGGCGGCGTGACCAAGTTCGCTTGCGTCGACGGCCCCGACTTCGATGCCACTCTGGTCGACTGGGATGACCTTCGTGCCCGCCAGGCCGCTTACCGTTCCGAAGAGGGCGAGTCCCTCAAGGCTTATGAGGAAAAGAGCTGCGCATGCCACTAGTTAATGGTCGTTTCGTTGCCGATATGAAGTCGCCCCGCACCCCCGATAACGAGGAGCCGGCTGCCGAGCGCGCCTGCGACTTCCGCCCCGTCGACAAGGGCTTCACCGAGGAGATGGCGCTGGCCGAGGCCGAGCGCTGCCTCAACTGCAAGAAGCCGTTCTGTGTTGAGGGCTGCCCCGTCAACATCAACATCCCCCGCTTTATCGAGCAGATCCGCGAGAAGGACTTCGGCGGCGCTCTCGATACCATCCGCGAGGACTCCATGCTTCCCGCCATCTGCGGCCGCGTCTGCCCGCAGGAGAACCAGTGCGAGGGCAAGTGCATCCGTGGCAAGAAGTCCGAGCCCGTGGCCATCGGCCAGCTCGAGCGCTTCCTGGGTGACCGCCCCGAGCTCGCCTCCACGCCCAAGATGGCCCCCAAGAACGACAAGAAGGTCGCCGTCGTCGGCTCCGGCCCGTCCGGCATCACCTGCGCCGGCGAGCTCGCCCGCAACGGCTTCGACGTCACCGTCTTCGAGGCCTTCTTCACCGGCGGCGGCGTGCTGGTCTACGGCATCCCCGAGTTCCGTCTGCCCAAGGCAGTCGTCAAGCGCGAGATTGACGGCCTGGAGGACATGGGCGTCAAGTTTGAGTACAACTCCGTCGTGGGCAACATGGCTACGGCCGAGGAGCTGTTCGAGCAGGGCTTCGACGCCATCTACGTGGCGACCGGCGCCGGCCTGCCCAAGTTCCTCAACGTCCCCGGCGAGAACCTGCCCAACGTCTTCTTCGCTAACGAGTACCTCACCCGCGTGAACCTGATGAAGGCCAACAAGTTCCCCGAGTACGACACCCCCACCAAGCACGGCAAGAACGTCGTCGTCTTTGGTGGCGGCAACGTGGCTATGGACGCCGTCCGTACCGCCAAGCGTCTGGGCGCCGAGCACGCCATCATCGCCTACCGTCGTACCGAGGACGAGATGCCCTGCCGTCGCGCCGAGCTGCACCATGCCAAGGCCGAGGGCGTCGAGGTTCTGCCGCTCGTCTCCCCGCTCGAGTTTGTCGCTGGCGAGGACGGCTCCGTGTGCGCCGTCAAGGTCCAGAAGATGGAGCTCGGCGAGCCCGACGAGTCCGGCCGCCGTCGTCCGGTGCCCATCGAGGGCGCCATCGAGGAGATCCCCTGCGACGTCGCGATCTCGGCTATCGGTACCAACGCCAACCCCTTCGCAAAGAAGATCGGCGGCAAGATGGAGCTCAACAAGTGGGGCTACATCGTCGCCGACGAGGAGACCGGCCAGACCACCGATCCCCGCATCTGGGCCGGCGGCGACATCGTCACCGGTGCCGCTACGGTCATTCTGGCGATGGGCGCCGGCAAGAAGGCCGCCGCTTCCATCACCAAGAGCCTGCTGGGCGAGTAATCACCCGCAACGCTAGCCGTCAAACGGCAAAGTCCCCGTCGAGCACACGCCCGGCGGGGACTTTTTCTATGCCGGCCGCCCCACCACCACAAAGGGGACAGGCACCTTTGTGGTGGTTTTGGACTCGGCCGACCGGTTTGTCTCGATCTGTAACAGGTAAGCCCCGTTGAGCCCCGTAGTTGTTACAGATCGAGACATTATGTCGGCGCTTCGCCCGTTCATCTTGATCTATAACAGTAAGAGGCCAAATCTCCCGCTGCGTGTTACAGATCGAGACGTTAGGCTGGCAGTCAGACGGTTCATCTAAATCTGTAACATCTAGGGCCATTTTAGGCGGCCAGGTGTTACGGATTGAGATTTTGCTGATGCCGCGGACGAGGGCCGCCACCAAAACCTAGCGCTCGCGACGCTTGGTTGCGGCGGCACCGGCGGCGGCAACGGTTGCTCCGGCGATGCCCAGGGCGACGACGGTCATGGCGGTGTTGTCGCCCGTGGCAACCAGGACGGCATCAGACTTCTTGGCCGGCGCGGCTTTCTCAACCGTCTTGTTCACCGTGGTGGTCGTGGCCGGCTTGGCTTCAGGCTTGACCTCCGGCTTAACCTCGGGCTGCGGGACCGGCCCCTCGGGATCGGTCGGCGCGGGCGTAGTCTCAGGCGTAAACGTAAGATTGGTGTTCAGCCACAGGGTGTAAATCCAACCGCTCTCGGGATCAACCTCGCTTGCCTCGCCCACCTGATAGCCACACTCAACCCCATTGATCTTCAGCTTGGTATTGGGCGTAAAGTAGAAGCCACGCGCCGGCTTAAAGTACAGGCCGTAACGATAGGTCACACCGGGCTTAAACGCGTCGATATGGTTGGTGATGTGCTGGTCCCAAAACTCGACGGAATTCACCTCACTGCCGTCGCTCCCCGCCCAGAACTCACACTGAAGGACGGAGTTCGAATCCACCGGAGTGCCCGCCGTAAAGACCGGCCTGTCGCCCGCCTTAAAGGTGGTCGTGGCGCCGTTGATTTCGATAACGTCGATGGCCCGCCACTCATCAATCGGAGCCTCGCACAGCATATTGGCCGCATTGGGCGCAAATACGCCATCGACCGTCTTGACGGTATTGCTCGCCCATTGGCCGTTAACGTTCACGTTGTAGTCCTCGGCCAAGGTGTTGTCGCCCTTGAGCCTCAGCTCGACAGAATACATGTAGAACTTACCCTCTTCGAAGTGGTCAATCTTCTTCATGCCCGGCGTGTACTTTGCGGGGTTGGAATACCAGAAGGCAACGGGCGTGAGCTCTCTGGGGTCGCTGCCGTCCATCTCCTCCCAGCACTCATACGCGATCTCGTACTTGTCGGCGTCGGCGGCAGGAATCGTCGCGGTCGCACGCGGCGCCTCGCCGGGCGCATAGTCGGTTTTCACATCGTTGACGTTCAAATTCTCGAGGGCTTCGTTTTCTGGCCCAACGAGCGTAATTTCGCTATTGATGGCGTAGCGGAGGTAATAGTCGTCCCTGGTTTCGTTGAGGGTAATCGAGCTGCCCGGCTGATAGGCGTTGAAGATATCATCGGGGTCGCCCACGATGATATTGTCGCCCTCATAGTCGGTTCCGGTATACGTCAGTGCCGCGCCAATATAAAGAGCCTCATTGCGCGTGAGTCGATACGAGCCGTCTGCCGCGCCACCCGTAAAGGTCAGCGTCAGCCTCATGTGATCGCCAACAGGCTCAAAGCGAGCCGTCACATCGGACATAGATGCGTCCTGGACTTCAGTCAGGGTGCCCAAAGCAGCATCGGCCCGGTAGTACTTGGTTTCGACAAGTTCGCAGAGCGGCTTATCCGGCATACCGCCCTCAACATCGGGAAAATCATAGGTATACGACCGGCCCTTTTCGAGTGTGACATTGCTCGGAAGCACGCAGTCCGTGTAGTGATCGACCACGGTCGTGTTGATCTTAACGCCGCCCCCGCCAGTCACGTCGGTCACGCCGCAGGGCATGATGGCATCGCTTGCCGGCGTGGCGGCGGTGCCGCTGAGAGTGTTTTGTTCAGCGGGTGCCGCATCGTTAGATTCATCGGTAACGTCAGCCGGAGTCGTCTGCTGAGGTTCAGCGACGGTTTGTGCCTCCGGAGCAGCAGCGACTGCTGGTGCGGGCGTCGCAGCCGCATCCTCCGCAACCGCCGGTGCAACCGGAGCCGCAGCGACCTCACCCGTCGCGGCGGCGGGATCCGCGCACTCGGTCGCAAGTGCCAAGCTCGGCAGCAACAGCTGACCAACCATGAGCGCACACGCGCCAGCGCAAGCGATTTTGGCGCCCACGCAGCGCCAAGTACCGTGAACCAGCGAACAGGTGCGCTCGCGCTGGGTCTGCTTATCAAAGTGGCTTCCGTTCATAACGGCCTCCTTGGTCGAAAGGCTGCACCATCACAAAGGTGCCTGTCCCCTTTGCGGTGGTCCTGTACAACCAAGATGCGCCAAATGGCTCTGTACGCCTAGGTTCGTAGATGCGAACCTAGGCCTCTACCTGCGAAAATATAAAGAGCCGTCGCGAGGGCATTTGCGCCCACGCGGCGGCTGAAAATGGCTATGAAAGCTTGCGCTAGCGGTCGCGGCGTTTGGACGCAACGAAGCCGGCGCCGATGACGGACGCACCGGCGATGCCGAGGGCGGCGGCCGCCGTCGTGGCGTTGTCGCCTGTGGCGGCCAGAGTGCCCACGGACTTCTTGGCCGCAACGGCCTTCGCGGCCGGCTTGGGGGCAGCGGCCGTGGAGCTCGCCTGAGTCGGCGTCACGGACGGCGCGGCGGTCCCGCTGCCACCGCCCGGCTGAGGCGTGGGCACCGGGGTGGGCTCAGGTGTGGGCTCAGGCTCGACCGTATCTCCGGAGCTGATTACCACGCTGCGGGCAACCTCGTCGGAGGTCCTAACATCCTGGATAGTGGACGACCCGGCAGCACCGATGACGAGTCCGTTTCCCGCAGTTTCTCGCACGGTGCCTCCGGCGGGAGTCGTAACTACCGATCCGCCATCAATTGAGAGACAAGGGGCTGCATCACCTTGATTGACAGCGTAGATTGCCGCCGCATTACCCGACACCTCAACATTTGAATTAATGATGTCAATTCGAGGGATGGCGGACTGGGAGCCGGATTGGGAATATATTCCGTAGCCGTGTTTACGACTGTAGCCAGTTCCGTCACCGCATCGAGCCGTGAGGCTCGAATTCTCGACGAGCACCCGCGACACGCCGTCCTGCGCGCGCATCCAAACACCATCCAGAACATTGGCTCTATCACTCACCACGAGCGTAACATCCGCCCCGTTGGTAATACTCAAACATAAATCTGTCTTGCTTCCAACCGAATACAGGGCGAGCGACGCACCGTTCCCATTACGCGCCTCCGCATTTAATTTTGCGTTATCCACCGCGATACAGCCTCCATGCTCGGAGGAGTAGTTTTCGGCACAGACTGCAATGGCCGTGTCGAGCCCATTTGCCTCGACGTGGACGTCGGCGCCCTCGCTAACGGTTATGTTGCCTGCCCGCGTGTGAATGCCGACGGTATCAGGCACATTGTTCTCTGCCGTCACGTTAACGTTGGCACCGCGGATGTCCACGTCGCCGCCAGTCTTGCCGTCCCCCGAAACCGCTATCGTATCGGTCCCGGCCGTCGCGTTGAGAGTCACGTCGCCCGAGATGGCGAGGCTACCGTACTCGACCTTAACAGCGCTCTTGCGCCACCATCGTCCGGCCGTTGCGTTGAGAGTCCCCTCCCCCGTGATGGCGAGATTGCCGTCCTTGACCTCGATGGCGCTCTGCCTGGCTTCGGCCGTGATGGTGTTATTGCCGGTCACGCCGATATTGAGGTTGCCCTGAGCGCTGATGCCGGCGCCGTCGTAGCCGCTGAGCTTCATGTCGTCGGCGCCGTCCCAGGACCAGGTTCCGGCCTCGTCGCCGGCGGCCGTGCCGTTGTTGTACTGCGTTCCGCCGACGTTGACCCAGTCGGCGGCGAGCGCCACGCTGGGTAGCAGCAGCTGGCTGACCATGAGCGCACAAGCCCCCACGCAGGCGAGCTTGGCACCCACGCGACGCCACGTTCCGTGGGAGAGCGCGCATGCGCGGTCGCGGTTGATTGAGTTGTCATGGATTTGCGTTCGCATGTGAGCCTCCTTGTCGTAAGGGATGCTTCTGTAACACCATGTTACGGGAAGAAATCCGGACTCCAGGGCACAAATTCATATGCGGCGCATCTGCCAGCGCAAAAGGTGGCAAGTGCGCAATCACCGAGGGGGTCTTCGCTTTCCAAAGACCCGCCCCTACCGTCCTGGTCTACAATCGAGGGCACGACCATTCCGTCCACCCAAAGGACCGTTCTTGAACCTGAGCAAGCCTAAAATCAACGCGCTTTTGGCACTCGCGCTCTTTACCTTCGTCTTCCTTGCCGCCGAATTTCGCTTCGATATCAATGTCGGACTACTCGCCAGTGCCGAGCGCGTTGTAATTGCACAGGGCTTCATCCTGGGCGTCAGCGTCATCGGCTTTATCGGATACGCGCCGCTGCTGCCCCTCGCCCAGCGCAAAGGCCAGCCCCAGGCAGTTGCCACCGCCGCCGTCCCCATAGCCATTATGGGCTTGGCCCAAATTCAATTCCCCACAGGGCCGCTTGTGCTCGAGATTCTGGGCTGCGTGGCATTCTTTGGACTCGGCCTGCTGGGCGCCGCGGCACATCATGCCTTTGCGCTGGCATTCCAAGACGACCTCAAGCTCGCCACCGGTGCAGGAGCGGCCTATGCCGCAGGCATCCTAATGCAGTTCGCCACCAACCTGATCGATTGCGGTGGCATCGTCGAGCTCATCATTCTTGGCGTGGCAACAATTGTCATCGCTGCCCTCAGCGCCGCCCCCCAAAAGGCCGCCAAAAGCTCCGGCGACCTCGCCAACCCCTTTATCGAACCCTCGCATGCCCTCGCCAAGCAGGCGTGCTGGAGCATTGCGCTCGTCATGATTCTCGCCTGCCTGTTCTCGACGCTCGATAACGTCGTCACATTCTCAAACGCCCACGGCACCATCGCCGTGCAAACCTGGCCACGCCTCTTTTTGGCAGCAAGCGGTCTCGTCGCCGGCATCGTCTTTGACCTTGCCGAGCGCCGCTACATGGGACTCGTCATGCTCGGCGTCACAGTACTCTCCACCATTTCGATTTTGGCCGTGGAAGCCGGCGCCGATCCCAACCTGGGCCTCATCGTCTTTTACCTGAGCTCGGGCTTTTTCGTCACGTTCTTCACCGCCACGTTTACGCAGCTGGCACCGCGCATGCATGCACCCGCCCTATGGGCCGGCATGGGTCGCGCGGCCAATAACGTTTGCGCGTTCACCACGTCGGGCATCTCGCTGGCGCTGGTTACCTCGGGCAACGTCGCCCTCATCATGATCGGCGCGCTCATGCTGCTCGTAGCGGCCAGCGTGGCATTCGTTGCCGCGGGCCTATTCCGCCTGCCCCAAACCGAGCAGGAGCGCGAACATCAACAGCTTGCCGAGGAGGCACTCGCCGCGCCCAGCATCGAGGAGCAGCGTCAGGCCTTCATCGCCGACCACGGCCTCACCCCGCGCGAAGTCGACGTGCTCATGGCTGTAACCCAAGATGAGCGCCCGCTCAAGCAGATCGCCGAGGAGCTCGGCATCTCGATGCGCATGGTGCAGCGCCACCTGAGCTCCATCTACCAAAAAACCGACACGCAAACGCGCGCCGGTCTCACCAAAGCCTTCCCCTCGGCCTAAAACAAAAACCACCACAAAGGTGTCCCCTTTGCGGTGGTTTTGGAGTCTAGCCTTCGAGCTGAGCTACTTTGTAGCGGTAGGCTGCGGCGATGACATCCTTGCAGCCCTCGCGGCCCAGCTTGGCGCGGTTGACGACGATATCCTTGCCGCTCGTCATCTTCCACTTGCCGGCGCTATAGCGCTTGTAGAACGCCTCGCGCGCCTTCTGCTGCTGTTTGACCAGCTTGGCGCCCTTCTTTTTGTTGAGGCCACGCTTCTTGCGCACAATCTCGACGCGGTCCTCAAAGGGAGCGGTCACCAATACGGCAATGTGATTGGGGTTGTTTCGCAGCAGGTAATCGGACAGACGGCCCTCGATAATGCAGCTTTCGGTCTCACCCAGGTCCAAGATCACCTGGCTCATCTTTTGGAACAGCTTGTCCGAGTACGAGCGCGCATCGTAGCGGTCGGGCAGAAACGCCATGTTCTCCACAGCCAGACGCTCGTCATAGGCCGCCATCTTATCGAGCGACTCGCCCGCGCGCAGCGACGCGCGCACCAGCAGCTCGTTGTCGTACAGCGGAATCCCCAACTCGTTGGCAAGCATGCGGCCAATCTCGTGACCCTCGGCACCAAAGTCGCGCGCGATGGTAATGACCACAGGATCTGTCTCTTATACACATCTGACGCTGCCGACGAAGCTAGAAGTGTAG
>USPH01000018.1 GCA_900556515.1 uncultured Collinsella sp. | reverse complement strand
CGGGTGCCCTACCGGGAGTAGCCCCGACGGTTGACAAAACTATAGGAACACCCAATGACTAGGTGTGGTTGCTGCCAAGGAGTGTCCCGGGGTGCCGGCATAAAAGGAACGTCTCTAACTGCCAGGTTTAGGCTGTTAGGTCGAGTTCGTAGAGGAAGCTTTCGCGCGGCATGTCGTGGCGGCGCTCTTCGCGGTTGGCGCGGTGCGTGGCCGTGCGCTTAAAGCCGTGCAACTCGTAGAACTTCCACGAGCAGTTGGAGTCGGTGTACAGGTGCGCCCTCGTCGCTCCAAGCGAGGACAGGTGCGAGACCGCGGCATCGAGCAGAACCGTGCCAACGCCCAGGCCATGGACATCGCGATCCACGGCAAGCAGCGTGACCTCGTTGTCGTGCGGCAACGGGCTGCTCTCGAGCAGGCGGTTGTTGGTTCGGATGGTTGCGCGCACAAACGAGAGATACTCGGCGCAGGCATCAGGCTCCAGCTCACGCATCTGCGATAGCAGTGCGCGTTCGGTATCCATCCAATGCTCGTTGATAGTGACGCCGGAGTTCTGTCCTGCGCGTGCAAGTGCAATGCCGCGCGCCTCGCCGTCAATCACCGCAACCTGCGAAAACGTCGATGACGAAAGGCAATAGGCGAGGTCGCACGCGGCCTCAAGGCGGTTGTACTCATCGTTATCCGAATTGTTATGCCAAAGCTGCTGCAGAATCAGCGCGATGGCGTCGAAGTCTTCGGTATCAAACGGTCGGTAGAGAACCCGCGAGACCATGGTGCCTCTTTCTTTTGCGGATGCATATCGAGCACAGTTCTACCACGCTATTGGCATCTAATTATGGTGCCCCTGTGTTCCATGAACTCACCGTGCCCGGTGCCGTGCCCATCCCCTCCGCTCGCAAACTTTTTCTGCATATGCGCCCGTTGCGGGGTGCATCGATGCGCTCGATGCGCTACATTGAATCAGTATTTTCAATGCCGCTGCGCGAGCGCTGCAGATCGACGTATCACCGACTCACAGAGCACGGCGGCGTACCAGACAGGAGGACTGCATGGGATCTGATGTGAAGATCGCACGCGCGTTGATCTCGGTTACCGATAAAACGGGTGTCGTCGATTTCGCACGGACGCTGGTCGATGACTTTGGCGTCGAGATCATCTCTACGGGCGGCACGGCTCGTGCCATCGAGGACGCGGGCGTTCCCGTAACCCCCATCGAGGAGTTCACGGGCTATCCCGAGATGATGGACGGCCGCGTTAAGACCCTGCACCCCAAGGTTCACGGCGCGCTGCTGGCCCGCCGCGATTCCGAGCAGCACATGCAGGAGGCCGCTCAGCACGGCATTAAGCTGATCGACCTGGTCGTCGTCAACCTGTACGAGTTCGAGAAGACCGTCGCCAACCCCGAGGTCACCTTTGCGGACGCCATCGAGCACATCGACATCGGCGGTCCCTCCATGCTGCGCTCTGCCGCCAAGAACGCCGCGAGCGTCACCGTCATCTCCGACCCGGCCGACTACGATGCCGTCCTGGCCGAGATGCACGAGACCGGTGGCTGCACCACGCTTGCCACCCGTCGCCGCCTGCAGGTGAAGGTCTACCAGACTACCGCCGCCTACGACACGGCTATCTCCCGTTGGCTTGCCGCCCAGGCAAGCGACGTGGCGGACACCTCTGCCAAGCTCGAGATCTCGCTGGAAAAGGTCGACGACCTGCGCTATGGCGAGAACCCGCAGCAGAAGGCCACGGTCTATCGCTTTGCCGAGGGCTGCGAGAACACCGCGAGCTCTCAGTTCCCGCTCGTGGGCTCCGAGCAGATTCAGGGCAAGCCGCTCAGCTACAACAACTATCTGGACGCCGACGCCGCTTGGAACCTGGTCCGCGAGTTCGACGAGCCGGCCTGCGTGATCCTCAAGCATCAGAACCCCTGCGGTTCCGCCGTTGCCGAGGACATCACGGCCGCCTACGACCGCGCTTTCGCCTGCGATCCCAAGAGCGCCTTCGGCGGCATCATCGCCTGCAACCGCGAGGTTCCCTTTGAGTTGGTTGAGCACTTCGCCGACCAGAACAAGCAGTTCGTCGAGGTCATCATCGCCCCGAGCTATACCGCCGAGGCGCTCGAGCGCATGGCCAAGCGCCCCAACCTGCGCGTGCTGGCTGCCGGCGGCGTGGACCACGGTGCCCAGGTGGAGCTGCGCTCCATCGACGGCGGCATGCTGGTGCAGGAAGTCGACCACGTGACCGAGGACCCCGCGACCTTTACGTTCCCCACCGACCGCAAGCCCACCGACGCCGAGATGGCCGAGCTCGAGTTTGCCTGGAAGGTCTGCAAGGGCGTTAAGTCCAACGCTATCTTGGTTTCCAAGGGCAAGGCCGGCATTGGCATGGGCCCGGGTCAGCCTAACCGCGTTGACTCTGCGCTGCTTGCTTGCGAGCGCGCCGAGGACTTCTGCGAGCGCGAGGGCGTGGAGAAGGGCGGCTTTGCCTGTGCAAGCGACGCGTTCTTCCCGTTCCGCGACAACGTCGACGTTCTTGCTGCACACGGCGTGACCTGCATCATCCAGCCCGGCGGCTCCAAGCGCGACGACGAGAGCATCCAGGCCTGCAATGAGCACAATATTGCTATGGTGTTTACGGGCGCTCGCCACTTCCGCCACTAAGTTCCGCCTTGGGACAAAATAATCTCCGCAAAAGACGGCTGCTCCGTTTGGAGGGCCGTCTTTTTGGTATAAGAGGACGGAATGACTAACACGAAAGGTACAACCATGCCCCAGATTGATGATGCCGAGCTGTTTGGCAATGCCGAGGATCAGCGTGCGTACGAGGACTTTTGCGCCAATCAGGAGGCGGTCGAGAAGTTTACACTCGACAAGCCCGCGCTTGTCTGCCGTTGGCGCATGTCCAACAAAAAGGTGCCCATGCTCAACCGCCACATTCGCGCGCTGTCCGAGCGCCTGGTGCAGGGCGAGCCGCTTACCCATAACATGCTCAGCTGGGCCAAGCAGCACGTTGAGTGGTCGCTTGCCGAGGGCGATTACACCGCACGCGACGGCGTGCTCATGCTGGTGATCGACATCAACGGCAACGCCGCCATGACGGTGGGGGAGTACGAGCCGCTCGCCGATACGTCGGCCAAGGCGCTGCGTGCCCGCTCCGCCGAGGCCCGCTCCGAGGCCGACGAGACCGGCGTGGCGCCCGAGCTGCTCGCCGCCGTCAACAACGGCGAGCTTGCCTTTGTGGCCCCGGCGGACGAGTGCCTGTGCGGCACGGCGACGCTCATCGAGCAGCTGGCCCAGACCAAGGGCATCCCGGTCACGCGCGTAGACATTCCCGCGCAGCTTAAGGGCGCGCTGTTCCTAGTGAGCGACGAGCACGGCGTGGTCCCCGCAACCGAGACGGACGCCGCCGAGGCCGACACCGCCACGGTCGCCTTCTTTGCCGACGGCTACGAAAAGCTCCGCGCCCGCCGCTAAATGATTTTCTGGGACGGGGATTAAAGAATCATTTTGGTCCCCGCCACCGCTGCGAGTGCGAGGCGGACAAAACGCCCCCGCTCGCGAACAGTTCTGTCACCTTGGCACCGCGCGCGGTGCACACCTGCAGTTTCGCAGCCATAATGGTGGCAAGACAACCAAGAGGGGAGCGGAACCCATGCCGCTGATCTATATCGTTGAGGACGACGAGCCCATCCGTCGCGAGCTCGCCGACATCCTCGCCCGTGCCGGTTTTGGGGTTGAGGCCTGCGAATCGTTTGAGCATGTTTCACGCGACATCTTGGCCGCCGCGCCCGATCTGGTACTGCTCGACCTTACGCTCCCCGTTAAAGATGGTCAGCACATCTGCCACGAAGTCCGCCGCGAATCCGAGGTTCCCATCATTGTCCTCACCTCGCGCACGACCGAAATCGACGAGGTCATGGCCATGACGCTCGGCGCGGACGATTTTGTCCCCAAGCCCTACAGCGCGCGCGTGCTCGTGGCGCGCATCAACGCGCTGCTGCGTCGCACCGCGGCGGCCGGCGAGCGCAGCACGCTCGTCCACAAGGGACTGGAGCTCGACCTCGCCCGCTCCATGGTCACCAACACGCAAACCGGCACCAGTACCGAGCTCACCAAAAACGAGTTGCGTATCCTCTCGCTGCTTTTGAGCCGTGCGGGCAAGATCGTTTCGCGCTCGGCCATCATGCAGGACCTGTGGGACTCCGATGCCTTCGTGGACGACAATACGCTCACCGTCAACATCAACCGCCTGCGTACTACGCTCGAAAAAATCGGCATCAAGGGATATCTGACCACGCACCGCGGCCAGGGCTATTCGGTCTAGGGGCCGGTCATGTCGTTTGCCAAGTTTTTTAAAGATGCACTGCTTCCCGTCGCCGTGTGGACGTGCGGCGTGCTGCTGAGCTGCTTTGTGCTGACGGTCGCTGGCGCTTCCGTTTCTATCGTGGTCGTGGCGGTCTGCGTGTCCTTTGTCTTTGGCATGCTCGGCATTGTGATCGAGTATGCGCGCCGTCGTCGTTTTCTGCATCAGCTGGAGCGCGCGGCCGAGGAGCTGGAAAGTCCCTCATGGGTGCAGGAGATGGTCCAGTGCCCGACGTATGCCGAGGGCGAGCTCGAGTACGAGGTCTTGCGCCGGGTGGGCAAAGCCGCTTGCGACGAGGTTGCCGAAGGCCGGCGTCAGACCGATGACTATCGCGACTATATCGAAAGCTGGGTCCACGAGGCCAAACTGCCTCTGGCGGCAGCCCATCTAATTTTGGAAAACTTGGACGGCAGCGAAGACGACCTGTCGCGCGTAGATGACCTCGGTCGCGAGCTTGCCCGCGTGGAGCGCTATATCGACCAGGCGCTCTACTATGCGCGTTCGGAGGTTGTGGAGCGCGATTACCTGATTCGGCGTTGGAGCCTCAAGGCCCTGGTGACAGGTGCGATTAAAGCCAACGCGCGCGAGCTCATTGCGGCGCACGTGGCGCCGGTGTGCGAGAACCTCGACTTTGAGGTCTTTACCGACGAGAAGTGGCTCGAGTTTATCTTGGGGCAGCTCATCCAGAACAGCATTAAATACGCGTGTGAGGACGGCGCGAAGATTGTGTTTTCGGGTGCGTTGCTGGACGAGGGCCTGGCGAGCGAACGCATCGAGCTCACCGTCGCAGACAACGGCTGCGGCGTGAGCGCGGCCGACCTGCCGCGCGTGTTCGAGAAGGGTTTTACCGGCGACAACGGCCGCACCACCAAGCGTGCAACAGGTATTGGCCTCTACCTGGTGGCGCGCCTGTGCTCCAAGATGGGCATCGATGTTACCGCGGCATCCGACTCCGGCGAAGGCTTCGTCGTAACATTCGCCTTCTCGACCAACAAGTTCCAATACTTTGAGTAGTCGGGTCGTATGGCGTAGCCGTTCAGGATCTTCCCATTTAAGAAGAAATCAGGCTTTTCGGCAGCTATATTCCTGAACGGGAACATTGCTAATGTAGTCAACACTATATTCCCGTACATGAACATAGTGCTACAGTTTTATACTATGTTCACGGACAGGAATATAGCTGGAGGCCTCATGAGAACGGTGACAACGATTAAAAAGCTGGATGGGCGCGTCAAGCTCAAACCGTCGGAAGTCGCTTTCTCGGAGCGCACGGTTTTCGATCCCACCGAGATGGGGAAGGCCTTTAGGCTCAGAAGACGTGAGCTCGGCTTGACTCAACGTGACGTTGCGACTATGACGGGTCGCAGCCTTCGCGTGATTGGTGATATCGAACGGGGGCGGACAACGGTCGAAATTGGTGTCATTTTCGATTACGCCTCCATCGTGGATATTGATTTTATTCTGAAGGTGAGGGGGAAGTAATGGATGGCACGCTGTTCGTTCACCGTGAGTTTAATGGGTCTTACCAGCTGGTTGGCATATTAGAGGAACATGCGGGGTTTCCGATATTCACCTATAGCCCCAAATATCTCGAGAGCGGTGATGCGGCGCCGATTTCGATCTCGCTGCCGTTGACGGCCGAGACGTTTAGTCCGGACGCAACGGGTTCCTTTTTCTCCGGCATCATTCCGGAGGGGCAGCTCAACAGGGACCTTGAGAAAAGGGCGCGAGCGGAACGCGGAGATTACTTCAAGGTGCTCGATTTAGTCCGCGATGAACCTGTCGGCGCTCTGGTTTTGACGCGAGAGCCTTCGGCCGACAGTCTCGAAATGGGCTATGAAGAGATAGGTGAGGAACAGCTAAGCGGGCTGGCATACGCGCCGGCGGAGGTTGCTTTTGATTTAGCGCTAGAGAGTCGAATCTCCCTTGCAGGTGCTCAGGCGAAGGTCGGTCTCTACCATACGGGCGATGACCCATGTGGCGGATGGTACCTGCCTCATGGAGCGGCCCCATCCACGCACATTCTCAAGGCGGGATCGAAAACGTTCCCGGGCGAGACGGTGTGCGAAGCGATGTGCGTGAGAGCCGCCTCTCTGATGGACCTATCGGCCGAAGAGTGTTTTCTTGTCCGAGTTGAGGATGCCGAGCCAATTATCGCCGTGAAGCGATTTGACCGAGTAACGCCTGATGCTGGACGCTCGGTTGACGGATTGCCAATTCCGTACCGTTTGCACCAGGAAGATGTTTGTCAGGCCAAGGGTATCTCGCGTGAGCTTAAATATGAGCCGACGGGCGTCAATTACCTGGGGCTTATCGTCGATGCGGTGCGAAGGGCGTCGACGAATCAAATGGAGGACAGGTTCCTTGTCGGCTATAACCAGCTGTTCGACTATGCCGTAGGTAACTGCGATAACCATCTAAAGAACTGGTCGCTCGTATGGGACGAAAGTTGGAAGCGGGTGAGGTTGGCGCCGCTCTATGACGTGCTGTGCACAACGGTTTACCCCAGTCTCGTTCGTGAGATGGGCGTCTCGTTTGGTGGGAGCCGCAAGATTGACGACGTAACGCGTGGGTCGGTGATGAGCCAAATGATTGAGGCGGGTTTGCCCGGGGGAATTGTCGCCGGAATGATTGCTGATACCTGCAATGAGGTTCCAGACGCGCTAAGAGACGCGGCGCGCGGTCTCAAAGAAGAGGGTTTTCCCGAGGCGGAGGTAATGTTCGAGAAGATCATTCCAGAAGTGCAAGCTCGCCTAAGCAGGATCGCCTTATAACAAAAACGTGCCGCCCCAAACAAAACGTGCCGCCCCAAACGGGGCGGCACGCCATTCCTCTATTCAGGTAACTTGCTGAAGTACGGTGACGAAGGCGCAAGGCCGGGAGGGGTTATCTAAGCCGACATCCCGCAGCCGCGAAGCGGCGAGGACGTCGGCGTGATAACCCCGCAGGCCTTGCGCCGGCGGGAAGGAACCTACTTCACGACCAGAATGTCGCAGTCCGTGTTGCGCAGCAGGAACGTCGAAATCGAACCTAGCAGCGCATACTTGATCGAGGACAGGCCGCGGGCGCCGCAGAGCACCAGGTCGGGCTTAACCACGTCGAGCATCTCGTCCTTGAGCGTCTCACGAATACGGCCGGCGCGAATCATAACCTCGACCTCGGGAATATCGGGATTGGCCTTGGCCTCTTCGAGCTGCTTGGCGATGGAGTTCTTGAATGCTTCCTCTAGGCCGTTGACCAGATCGACCGGATAGGAACCGGCGCTCTCGAGCGCCGTGGAATCGATGACGTGGCCGATGATCAGCTTGGCGCCGTTGTTCGCGGCGACCTTGATGGCGCGTGCGAGCACAAAATCCTGCTGCTCAGTACCGTCGAGTGAAACAAATACCTTGGTGTAGCCCTCGTTCATGGTTTCCTCCTTGGTCTATCGCACGGGCGCGGGGCTCGTGCGTCGGGCGGGCGCGGGCGCGTTGGCCGCCGGACACTTTATCTTGTTGCAGTTATACCCAAGGATTTGGGTTTGACCGCTCGCAATTCTGTGAACGGGCGAGTTTTTTGGTAAGGGTAGGCGCAGGCGCGCCGCCAACGGTTGATAATGGGACATCGCCCGCACCGTCCGCAGAACAATATCGGCGGGTGTCTAACGAGGGGGTCCCTTTGGATATTATCGAGCTTCTAAAATCTGCCTTCATGGGCCTGGTCGAGGGCATCACCGAATGGCTGCCTGTTTCGTCGACCGGTCACATGATCTTGGTGGACGAGTTCGTCAAGATGAACGTGAGCGAGACGTTCTGGAATATGTTCCTGGTCGTGATTCAGCTCGGCGCCATTCTGGCCGTCTGTGTGCTGTTCTTCCATGAGCTCAATCCGTTCTCGCCCAGCAAGGGCAAGGAGGGCTGTCGCGACACCTGGGTGCTGTGGGGCAAGATTGTGCTCGGTTGCATTCCTGCGGCGGCGATCGGCCTGCCGCTCAACGACTGGATGGAGGAGCATTTCTACAATGCTCCCGTCGTGGCGCTGGCGCTCATTGTGTACGGCGTGCTGTTTATCGTGATCGAGAACTGGCGCGCGAGCAAGCGCGAGGAAATGGCCGTTGCCGGTTCGTTTGGTTCGCGTGCTGTGGTGTCGGGTGGACGTCCCGCCGGTGCGCACTTTGCGGCGCCCGCCGCGGCTACCGCTGAGGATGAGGACGATGACGAGGATCTGGACTTTGGTTCCATCACCACGCTCGAGGACCTGAGTTGGAAGACCGCACTGGGCATCGGATGCTTCCAGGTGCTCTCGCTGATTCCGGGCACGTCGCGCTCCGGTTCCACCATCATCGGCGGCCTGCTTTTGGGCTGCACGCGTTCGGTGGCGTCCAAGTTTACGTTCTTCCTGGCCATCCCTGTCATGTTTGGCGCGAGTGCGCTCAAGCTGGTCAAGTATTTCATCAAGGGCGGTACGTTCGGTGCCAACGAGGTCGCCATCCTGGGCGTGGGCTGCGTTGTGGCCTTTGTGGTTTCGCTCATCGCTATCAAGTGGCTCATGGGCTTCGTCCGCCGTCACGACTTCAAGTGCTTCGGCGTCTACCGCATCGTTCTGGGCATCGTGGTGCTTGCGTACTTCTTCGTCTTGGAGCCGATGCTCGGCCTCTAACTTAGTCGACGCTGCGCGGCGGTCAGGGCGACAACTTGTCATTCAAAGGGGGCGGCATGACCAAAAGGTCTATGCCGCCCCCTTTTCATGCCAATTTGTCGCCCTGACCGTCGCTCGCTGCTGCTGCCATGACATCGGTGGTTTCGTGATTGTCAATAGATTGGTGCAAAGTAACCTGACCCCATTGCGCCAAATCCGCTGGGGCGGGCCTGACGGTGACGCACGGAGTCGTGGTGTGATTTGCGTCGGTGTCCGCGCGGCTCGGTATACTGGTACGGCTCAAACTATGGCGCCGCCCGCAGGCGCGCCGTCCGTCAGATGAGGAGTCGCCCATGACCCAGCCCTTGCCCTGGGAAAAGAATGCCGCGGTACCCGTGCCGCCCGCGCCGGAACCCGTGCCGCTCGATGCATACACCGCCCCCGCTGCGCCGGAGCCCGAGCTCGTCCCGCTCGACATCTACGACGCTCCCGCGCCGGCACCCAAACCCGCCAAGCCGCTCGTCGACATCGACAGCCTTAATTCCGCCCAGCGCGAGGCAGTTCTGACCACCGAGGGCCCGTTGCTGGTGCTTGCCGGCGCCGGCTCGGGCAAGACCCGCGTCTTGACCTTCCGCATCGCACATATGCTCGGCGACCTGGGCGTTAAGCCCTGGCAGGTCCTGGCCATCACGTTTACCAACAAGGCCGCGGCCGAGATGCGCGAGCGTCTGGCAGCGCTCATCCCCAGCGGCACCCGCGGCATGTGGGTGTGCACATTCCATGCCATGTGTGTGCGCATGCTGCGCGAGGATGCCGACCTGCTGGGCTACACCGGTCAGTTCACCATCTACGACGACGATGACTCAAAGCGTATGGTGCGCGACATTATGCAGGCGCTCGGTATCGAGCAAAAGCAGTTCCCCATCAACATGATCCGCAGCAAGATTAGCTCAGCTAAGAACGCCATGATCGGGCCCGAGGACATGCTCAAATCCGCCGACAGCCCTAATGACAAAAAGGCCGCGCAGGTCTACCTGGAGCTGGAGCGCCGCCTGCGCGCCGCCAACGCGATGGACTTCGACGACCTGCTCGTGCGCACGCTCGAGCTGCTGCGCACCCGCCCCGAGGTGCTCGACAAGTACCAGGAGCGCTTCCGCTACATTAGCGTCGACGAGTATCAGGACACCAACCACGTCCAGTACGAGATCGCTAACCTGCTGGCCGCCAAGTACCAAAACCTCATGGTCGTGGGCGACGATGACCAGTCCATTTATAGCTGGCGTGGCGCCGACATCACCAACATCCTGGACTTTGAGCAGGACTTTAAAAACTGCAAGACCGTTAAGCTGGAGCAGAACTACCGCTCCACGGGCCATATCCTGAGCGCCGCCAACGCCGTGGTGCGCCACAACTCGCAGCGCAAGGACAAGCGCCTGTTTACGGCCGAGGGCGATGGCGAGAAGATCCAGGCCTTCCAGGCAAGCGATGAGCGCGACGAGGGCCGCTGGATTGCCGGCGAGATTGAGAAGCTGCACTCCAAGGGCACGAGTTACGACGACATCGCCGTGTTCTACCGCACCAACGCTCAGTCGCGTATTCTCGAAGATATGTTCCTGCGCGCAGGCGTGCCCTACAAGATCGTGGGTGGCACGCGATTCTTCGACCGTGCCGAGATCCGCGACGTCATGGCCTATCTTAAGATGATTGTGAACCCGGCCGACGAGATGAGCGTCAAGCGCGTCATCAACACGCCGCGCCGCGGCATCGGCTCCACCTCGATTCAAAAGATTGAGCAGCTGGCACGCGACAACCGCTGCTCGTTCTTCCAAGCCTGCGAGATCGCAACAGCCGAGACGGGCATGTTTAGCGCCAAGGTGCGCAACGGCCTGTCGAGCTTTGTGTCGCTGGTGCGCGAGGGTCGCCGCATGGACGGCGAGCTCAAGGACGTTGTCGAGATGATTGTCGATAAGACGGGCCTACTGCAGGCTTTCCGCGCCGAGGGCACCATGGAGTCCGAGAGCCGCGCCGAGAACATCCAGGAATTCCTGGGCGTCGCTGCCGAATTTGAGGAGACGCACGAGGACATCGAGGGTACGCTCGAGAGCTTGGAAGAGCTGCGCGCAGCCGGTGTTGCCGACGTGCCTGCCGGCGCCGAGCCCGAGCCCGTCGTGGTGAGCGCGCCTGCGCCCGAACCGGGGCCATCTGCCCCGGCATCCTCGTTTGAGGCACTCGTCGGCGCGCGCGATGCCGCGGGCTCCAATCCGCTCGATAGTCTGGCTGCTCCGGCGCTGTCTCCGCAGGATGCCCTGGCTGCTGCCATCGCGGGCAACGCGTATGCCGCGCCGACGGAGATGCCGGCGGGTGCCGTGCATGCCGACGAGATTGAGCGCACCTACGGTCCGCTCACCTGTAAGGCGCTGCCGGCACTCATGGAGTGGCTGGCCCTGCGCTCCGACTTGGATTCCCTGGCCGGCGAGACGCATGCCATCACCATGATGACCATCCACTCCGCCAAGGGCCTGGAGTTCCCGGCGGTGTTCGTGGCCGGCATGGAGGAGGGCATCTTCCCGCACGTGCACGACTTTGGCGGCAGCGATGACCCGGGTAAGCTTGAGGAGGAGCGTCGCCTGGCCTACGTCGCCATCACGCGCGCCCGCAAGCGCCTGTTCCTGACCTATGCGGCCACGCGTCGCACCTACGGCTCGACCTCTGCCAACCCGCGCTCGCGCTTCCTCAATGAGATTCCGTTTGAGGATATCGAGTTTAGCGGTATCGGTTCTGCCGGTTTTGAAGGCACGGGCTGGGAGAAGCGCGGCGACCGTCACGGCACCTTTGGCTCGGGCATGGGTTCGGATATGTATGGCGGCAAGGTGTTTGGCTCGCATACGCGCTCGACCGGCGGTTCCGGTTCGCGCGGTGGATCGAGCTTTGACGATTTCTTTGGCGGCAGCAGCTACGGGACCGAGCGCCATCGTGGGGTCTCGCCCGACGCCGGCCGTGTTGCCTCGACCTTTGGCTCGGGCGCGCCGCGAGCCAAAAAACCGTCGTCCAAGGTGTCCCCGACGGTGGAGCGCAAGGTCGATCGCGCCAGCGCATCGCAGGACTTTGCCGCGGGCGATACCGTGAGCCATAAGACCTTTGGCACGGGTACCGTGATCTCGGTCGCCGGAGACATGATCGAGGTCCAGTTCGAAAAGACCGGCCAGACCAAAAAGCTCATGAAGGGATTCGCTCCGATCGTCAAGCTGTCATAATCCCGGCGGACCTGGGCGGGCGTATGGGGCAACATCGCCTGCTCGGGCAGTCCTGCTCGCACGGAGAGCACATTAAGTGCTCTCCGGCT
>USPH01000017.1 GCA_900556515.1 uncultured Collinsella sp. | reverse complement strand
AGGAGCGCTATGCCGACGATCCCCAGCGTCAGGCCGAGGAGATGCAGAAGTTCTACAGCGAGAACAAGTTCAACCCCATGGCTGGCTGTCTGCCGCTGCTGATTCAGATGCCTATCCTGTTCGCCCTGTATACATTGCTGCGCAACCTGCCGCAGTACTTTAACGACGGCACGTTCTCGTTCTTCAACATCCTGCCCGACCTGACCACCACGCCGAGCGCTTCCTTTGCCGATGGCTTTATGGTTGCACTGCCTGCGCTGGTTTGCCTGATCCTGTTCGCCGTCCTGACCCTGATTCCGCAGCTCTATATGTCGCGCAACCAGACCGGCCAGCAGGCTCAGAGCATGCGTATGATGGCCGTTGTCATGACGGTCATGATGCTTTGGATGGGCTGGAGCCTTCCCGTTGGTGTTCTGCTGTACTACGACGTCTCGTCTGCTTGGCAGGTTATCCAGCAGATTTTTGTGACGCAGAAGGTCATCGACAAGGCGAAGGCCGATGAGGAGGAGCGTCTTAAGAACGCTCCGCTGCAGGTTGAGGTCACTCGTCGAGAGAAGAAGCCGCGCCCGCACAAGAAGAAGTAACGGGATATCAATCTTATTTAGGTACCTAACTTTTGGAGTACGTTATGTCTGAAGAGATCATCGAGGATATGCTTGAGGAGGTTGCCCCGCAGGTCGCGGGCGATTATCCCGAGATTGCACAGCGCTACAAGGCTGGTGAAGAGCTGACCGATGAGGAGCTCGACACCATTGCCGATGTTGCGATTTCCATCCTGCGTTCCATCCTTTCGCACTTCGATGCCGCCAACTCTCCTATCGATGAGTATGAGGGCGACGAGGGTGAGCTGATTTTGGATGTAACGGCTCCCGACCTTGCTGTTCTCATTGGCCGTCATGGTCGCACCCTTGATGCCCTTCAGGTTATGTTCTCTTTGCTGGTGAGCCGCAAACTTGGCTTTAGGTATCCGGTTGTGGTGGACGTAGAGGGATACAAGAGTCGCCGTCAGGACAAGGTTGCTTCCATGGCCCAGTCTGCTGCCGAGCGTGTCATCCGCACTCATAAGAGTGTTTCGCTTCCGCCCATGAATGCCTACGAGCGTCGACTGGTTCACATTGCACTTCGTGGCAATGATGCCGTCGATACTCATTCTGAGGGTTCTGACCCTGATCGCCATGTGGTGATTGTTGCTCGATAATCTTCTCGAGCTTATGCTAAGGGGACGTGGTTTCCACGTCCCCTTTTTTTGTCAAAAGTTCTCGATACACTGATTTTTGTCAGAAAGGAGCTTTCGTTGTTAGTACTTACTGATCAGCAGGCTGACGAGATGTTGAGTCGTCTAACTTCCTATTGCAAAGAGTATTCCTTGAGCGTAACTGATGTTAAGCTGAGGAAATGTATTCAGCATTTGGATTTGGTTCTAGAAACAAATAAGACAACCAATCTCACCCGTATTCTTAACGTAGAAGATGCTGCAGTACTTCATATCCTCGACTCACTTGTTTTGCTCCCCTTTATCAACAAGGCTCCTGAGGGAGCTTTGCTCGATATGGGAACAGGTGCGGGCTTCCCTGGTATTCCATTAACCATAACCACGCATCGTATAGCTACTTATATTGACTCTGTTTGCAAGAAGGTTGATGCGGTTAATTCCTTTGTCGCTGCTCTTGGATTGAAACATGCTCATGCGGTTCATGATCGTCTTGAAGAATATGCTCGAAGCCATAAGAAGCAGTTCTCCGTTGTAACCGCCCGCGCACTGGCCCCTCTACCGATTCTTGTTGAGTATGCGGCTCCGTACCTGAAGGATGGAGGGCTATTTGTTATCACCAAGGGCAATCCTTCGGATGAGGAGCTTGCTTCCGGTATGTCAGCAGCTAAGATTTGCGGCTTCACTTTGCTTCTGAATGACGCAATTGATTTGCCTGAAGGCTTGGGTCACAGGGAGTTCATTGTTCTTAAGAAGAGTCATTCAGCATCTGTTTCATTGCCTCGCGCAAATGGCATGGCAAAGAAGAATCCGCTTGCCTAGATGTTTCACGTGAAACATAATAGATACTAACAACTTGCAGTGTTTCACGTGAAACATGGCGGTTGATATTGAATCGGAATGTTTCACGTGAAACATCCTCCGTTTGACAGCTTCAATACACACCAGGAGGGACCGTGGGATTTCGCGACGTTAAGCGTTCTAAGAGCGCAAAAGACACGCGTATCATTGCAATTATCAATCAAAAAGGCGGCGTTGGTAAGTCAACGACGACTGTAAACCTTGCGGCGGCACTGGGCGAGCAGGGTCGTAAGACACTGATTGTCGATTTTGATCCGCAGGGAAACAGCACCAGTGGATTCGGAATTGAAAAAGAAGACCTTGATCACTGCATCTATGATGCATTGTTGAATGATGTGCCGGCAGAATCGCTTGTTCTTGATACAAATTGCAAAAAGGTATTTGTAATTCCGGCTACAATTCAGCTTGCAGGCGCGGAAATTGAGCTCGTAAGCGCAATCGCTCGTGAAACCCGCCTCAAAGATTTGCTTGAGCCGATTCAGGACGAGTTCGATTTTGTTTTCATTGACTGTCCCCCTTCGCTCGGCCTGCTTACTATCAACGCCTTGACCGCCGCAGACAGCGTTTTGATTCCGATCCAGTGCGAGTATTATGCACTCGAGGGCGTTACGAAGCTGCTTGAGTCAATGAAGATGGTTAAATCACGTCTGAACAAGGGCTTAGACACCTATGGTGTGCTTATGACCATGTATGACTCGCGTACTTCTCTATCGAATCAGGTTGTTGAGGAGGTTCAATCGTACTTTGGTGACAAGGCGTTTAAGACGCTGATCCCCCGTACGGTTAAAATCTCCGAAGCACCGTCTTTTGGAGAACCGGTAATTACCTATGCACCTCAAAATAAGGGTGCAAAAGCGTATATGAACCTTGCAAAAGAGGTGATCAAGCGTGCCTAGTGTAAAGAAACGTGGTGGATTGGGACGTGGACTCAATGCTTTGGTCTCAGAGGCCGAGTATGAGACCGGTGGTTCGGCTGCATCCGCGTCAAAGGCTGCATCTGAAACGAAACTACCTATTGAGGATATTGTTCCCAACCCTAACCAGCCGCGAATTCACTTTAACGAAACCGAACTTCGCGAGTTGAGCGAGTCAATCCAAGAACATGGCGTTTTGCAGCCGCTTTTGGTTCGCAAGCATGGAAACGGCTATGAGATCATCGCTGGTGAGCGTCGTTACCAGGCGTCAAAGCTTGCTGGCCTTGAAGAATTGCCAGTCATCATTAAAGAGGTAAATGATGAAGAGATGCTTGCTCTTGCTCTTATCGAAAACCTTCAGCGTTCTGATCTGAATCCCGTCGAAGAGGCCAAGGGCTATCGTCAGCTTATCGATGCCAGCGGTATGACCCAAGAGGCATTGTCGAAGGCAGTAAGCAAGTCACGCTCTACAATTACAAACTCACTGCGTCTTCTCGATCTCCCCGAAGTAGTTCAGCAGATGATTTTTGAGGGCAAACTTACTGCTGGTCATGCACGTGCGATTCTTGCGGTTCCCTATGAAGACGCGCGTATTCGACTTGCAGAGAAAGTTGTTGCAGAGGGCCTTTCCGTAAGAGCGACAGAAAATCTTGCTCCGTTGTTTTCTGCCGGAGAGACACCTAAGACGCCGAGACCTGCAACGCCTCAGTCTTTTAAAAAGGCTGCCCGTGTACTTCGTCAGGTATTTAATACCAACGTGCGTGTGAAGAGCTCGCGTGGAAAGAATAAGATTGAGATTGAGTTTAAAGACGAGGAAGAGCTCTCTCGTATTCTTGGCGAAATGATTCAGTTTGATCAAGAAGGCCAAGATGAGGAATAAGATTTTAACAGCGATTGCATTGGCTACGACTGTCGTGGCTGGTGCCTTTGCTGGCTATAAGATCGCGACAGACGATGAACTGCGAGGTCGTTTGCTTCGTGGCTCGCAAGATATCGTCGATACTTCCAAAAAGAAAATGGATGTTATGACCGAAGATGTTGCCATGCGTACTGCTCAGGTAACGAAGAATCCCAAGATTAACCAAAGTTGGGTTAGCAACCAATGGGAAAATGTAGGTTATTAGGTACCTAACAATTACTCAGCATATTTTGAGGGGTCCTTGTCTGATTCACGAGACAAGGACCCCTTATTTTGGCCGTAAAAAATGGGACAGGTAGCAGCTGATTCAAAATTAATGTCAATAATTGAAACGACCCCGGTTGCATATTCTGCAACCGGGGTCGTTCGATGTTTCACATGAAACGTTTTGGGGTGCAGCTCCCCTATGCGTTCTTCTGAACTTTGAAGCGCTGCTTAAGCTGTCCGCAAGCAGCGTCAATATCGTTACCACGGGAGTTACGAATCGTGGTCTCGATGCCACGGGACTCAAGACGACGCTGAAGATCCTCAACCTTATGAATCGGCGAAGGCTTGAGCGGGCTGCCCTCGATGTCGTTAAGCTGAATCAGGTTAACGTGGCACAACGTTCCCTCGCAGAAGTCGCAGAGCGCCTGCATCTCGGGATTCGTATCGTTGACGCCTTCGATCATGGCATACTCATAGGTCGGGCGGCGGCCAGTCTTCTCGGTGTAGAGTTGAAGCGCCTCGTGAAGGCGAAGTAGCGTGTACTTCTTAACACCGGGCATAAGCTTATTGCGTGTCGACTGGATGGCGGAATGCAGGGAAACGGCAAGCGTGAACTGTTCAGGGATGTCGGCAAATTTGCGAATACCGGGAATAACGCCGCTGGTAGAGACGGTGAGGTGACGAGCACCGATACCGATGCCATCGGGGTCGTTGAGGATTCGCAACGCCTTGAGAACCTCGTCGTAGTTGGCAAACGGCTCACCCTGGCCCATGAAGACGACGCTCGTGGCGCGCTCGCCAAAGTCGTTGGATACATGAAGTACCTGGTCGACGATCTCTTGAGCGGTCAGAGAGCGCTTGAGGCCGTTGAGACCGGTAGCGCAAAAGGCACAGCCCATGCCACAGCCTGCCTGGGTGGAAACGCAGACGGAAAGCTTGTTACGACGGGGCATGCCGACGGTCTCGACGGAAACGCCGTCGTGGTACTCGAGCAGATACTTGCGAGAGCCATCTTTGGAAACCTGCTTGGTGAGTTCAGTCGGCGTGTCAAAGGCAAAAGCCTCTTTAAGCTGCTCGCGGAAAGCCTTGGGAAGGTTGGTCATATCGTCAAACGAACAAACGTTCTTCTCAAAGACCCATTCGATGAGCTGCTTCGCGCGGAAGGCGGGCTGGCCAAGCTCGGCCACGAGCTCACGAATATCGTTTTGGCTCAAGTCGCGAATGTCCTGAGATTTAGTCCTGGGATTCATGGAAGCCTTTCGATTTTGGGGAAACGTAGAGGGTATCGCTACAATATGGTATCAGCTGCAGAAATTATAGAGGAGGAGTCTGCCCATGCCGGGTAAAAGCCTAGAGAACATGCACGTAGCGGTCTTGGCGGGCGGTCATTCCGCTGAGCGCGAGATCTCGCTCAATTCGGGAAAGAACGTCGTGGTTGCCTTGAAGGAGGCCGGCTACACTTCGGTGGAGCTGCTCGACACGGCTGCCGATGATTTTATGGTAACCATGGCGACCGGCGGCTTTGACGTGGCGTTTATCGCCATGCACGGTGCCGGCGGCGAGGATGGCGCCATGCAGGGCGCCATGGAGACCCTGGGTATCCCCTACACGGCCTCGGGCGTGCTTGCCAGCGCCTGCGGTGCCGACAAGGAGGTCTCTAAGCTCTTGTACGCCAAGGCGGGCATCCCCATTGCCCCCGGCCTCGCGCTCGAGGTGGGCGATGAAGTCGATATCGATCATATCGTCGAGGTTTGTGGCGAGCGCTGCTTTGTGAAGCCGGCCGTCAACGGTTCCAGCTATGGCATTTCCCTGGTCCATGAGCCCTCCGAGCTGCCCGCGGCAATCGCCAAGGCGTTTGAGTACGGCGACAAAGTGCTGGTCGAGAAGTGCATCGAGGGTACCGAGATCACCGTCGGCGTGTACGGCGAGGACGACGTGCGCGCTCTGCCGATTGTCGAGATTCGTAAGCCCAAGGACTGCGAGTTCTACGATCTGGACGTGAAGTATGTCGACCCTACGGACATCCATCGCATTCCGGCGCAGATTTCACCCGAGAATTACACTCGCGCTCAGGAGCTTGCCTGCGCTGCTCACAAGGCCCTCGGTTGCCTGGGTATCTCGCGCAGTGACTTTATTGTGAGTGAGGACGGCCCCGTCATCCTCGAGACCAATACCATTCCCGGCATGACCGATACGTCGCTGTATCCGGATGAGATCCGCCACACCGACGACATGACGTTCCCGCAGGTCTGTGACAGCCTGATCCGTATGGGCCTTCGTCGAGCGGGCATTGCATGCTAATCGAGGACGCGGTTTCGTCAGGAACGCCGCAGTTTGTCATCGACTCCTATGCCACGCTTGCCGAACGCGCCAAAACGCAGTCCTTCGGCCTTATCGAGGAAGATGTAATTGTCCTCGATACCGAGACCACAGGTCTTTCGGTGCAGGACAACGAGCTGATCGAGATCTCGGCGGCCCGTCTTTCGGGCCGCGAGATCGTCGACCGCTTCGATACCTTCGTGCATCCCAAGCAGCTGATTCCCGCCGAGATTACCGAGCTCACGAGCATTACAAATGCCGATGTGGCAGATGCCCCGTCGGCCGTTGAGGCCGTAGCCGCTCTCGCCGATTTTGTCGGTGGTTGCCCGGTAATCGCACATAACGCCACGTTCGACCGCTCGTTTATCGAGTCGGTCAAAGGCGGCGTCAACGTGAGCGATATTTGGATCGATTCGCTGGCGCTGTCGCGCATCGCGCTTCCGCGCCTGGCCTCGCACAAGCTGTCTTTTATGGCCGATCTGTTTGGCTGTGACTCGGTATCACACCGTGCCAATGCCGACGTCGACGCCCTGTGTGGCGTATGGCGCGTGTTGCTCGTGGCACTCACCGACTTGCCCCAGGGCCTCATGGCGCGCCTAGCCGACATGCATCCGGACGTGCCTTGGTCCTATCGTCCAATCTTCTCATTCTTGGCGGGGCAGAACCCTGGTTCTATCTTCTCTCTCAGCGCCGCCCGTGCTGACGTTCTCAAGGCCGATCGCGCCGACGATCGGGTGGACGCCGACGAACTGCCGGTACTCAAGATGCCGAGTCGTGAGGAGATTGAGGCAGACTATGCGCCAGGTGGCCTGGTCAATCGCATGTATCCCACCTACGAGCCGCGTGATGAGCAGATCGCGATGGCGCTCGAGGTCCGCGATGCGCTGGTCACGGGCACTCATCGTGTAATTGAGGCGGGCACGGGCGTCGGCAAATCGATGGCCTATCTGGTGCCTTTTGCCGAGGCAGCACGCCGTAACAACATCACGGTTGGTATTGCGACCAAATCGAACAATCTTGCCGACCAGCTCATGTACCATGAGCTGCCAAAACTTGCCGAGCAACTGGACGGTGGCCTGTCATTTTGCGCTCTCAAGGGCTATGACCACTATCCGTGCCTGCGCAAGCTTGAGCGCATGAGCCGCGGCCAGGTCGAGATTACCACCAAGCGCGATCCGGCGGACACGCTCACGGCGGTCGCGGTCATTATGGCGTACGTCTGCCAATCAGCCGATGGCGACCTCGACTCGCTCGGCATTCGGTGGCGCAGCGTCAACCGCCCCGACTTTACGACGGCCTCGCGCGAGTGCGCTCGTCGCCTCTGCCCGTTTTTCCCTGAAAAATGCTTGGTCCACGGCGCTCGCCGTCGTGCGGCGCATGCCGACGTGGTGGTTACCAACCATTCCCTGCTGTTCCGCAATGTTGCGGCCGAGGGCAGGATTTTGCCTCCGATTCGTCATTGGGTAATCGACGAGGCTCATTCTATCGAGCGCGAGGCGCGCCGTCAGTGGGCGCGCGTGGTGTCGGCGGACGAATCACGCGTTCTGTTTGAGCGCCTGGGTGGCTCGAGCACCGGTGCGCTAAGCCAGGTCTCCCGTGATTTGGCAACCTCTGAGGGCTCTACGCTCTATCTGGGCCTTACTGCCAAGGCGACGTCGACGGTTGCGCGCGCGAGCATGGCAATCGCCGACGTGTTCGATGGCGTTCGCGAGCTCGGCCGCCGTGCCCGTGGGGGTTATGACAATGCCAATCTATGGATTGGCCCCGAGCTGCGCGAATCTGACGACTGGCATGATTTCTTACAGTCGGCCTACGCTGCCATCGATGCATTGGAACAAGCTGACAAGTGCGTCGACGCGCTGGTGCAAGCCGTCGCCGCCGACAAGCCCGAGGTTGTTGTCGACTTGGGCGATATCTCGCGCCGCCTGCACGAGCTGGCCGAGAACCTCAAACTCATCATCGACGGCACCGATGAACACTATGTGTATTCGCTGCAGGTCAATCGCAGGTTGCGTGCCGGCGGAGAGTCAATGACCGCAGAGCGCATCGACATTGGCGAGGCCTTGGCAACCGAGTGGCTGCCCGAGGTTCACACGGCTATCTTTGCCTCGGCGACCATGACGGTGTCCAAAAGCTTTGAACACTTTAACCACGCGGTCGGCCTCGATCGCATCGGTGCTTCAACATCTTCATCGCTGCACTTGGACTCGAGCTACGACTTCGATTCGAACATGGCTGTAGTCGTTGCGGGCGATATCCCCGATCCGCGCGATCGCGAGAGCTATCTTACGGCGCTCGAGCGCGTGCTGGTCGACGCCCATCTTGCCATGGGCGGATCGGTGCTCACGCTGTTCACCAATCGGCGCGACATGGAAGACCTGTACACCCGCGTTGAGCCCAAGATGGCCCGTGCGGGTCTGGAACTCAACTGCCAGCAGCGCAACTCATCTCCTCGTCGCCTGCGCGACCGGTTTATCAATGAGCCGACCTCGTCGCTTTTTGCGCTTAAGGCCTTCTGGGAGGGGTTTGACGCCAGCGGCGAGACGCTGCGTTGCGTCATCATTCCCAAGCTGCCGTTCTCGAGCCCCACGGACCCGCTCTCGTGCGAGCGCAACCTGCGCGAAGACCGCGCTTGGGCGCGCTATTCGCTGCCCGAGGCGGTGCTCGAGGTCAAGCAGGCGGCCGGCCGCCTTATCCGCTCGTCGACCGATTGCGGCGTGCTGATTCTGGCCGACCCGCGCCTGGTGACGAAGGGCTACGGAAAGAAGTTCTTAACGTCGCTGCCTACGAGCTCCTACCAGCGCATCGAATCGGCGCAGATCGGTCACTATCTGCAACTGTGGCGCGCACGTCACGAGCGGCGGCGCTAAAGCGGACAGACGAGGGTTTTTGCCATATCGCACAGACGCTTTGACAGGGCGGGGTCATCCAAGATGCGGATGGCTCCGCCCGCTGCGATTATCTGGCTCAGTAGCCAACGCTCGGAGCCGTAATGCACGGTTACCGTTGCCATGTCTGCCCCGCTGCGCTCGATCAGGGTGATGCCGGCCCAGTCCAGATGCTCCGTCATATCGAATGGCATCAAGAGCTTTGCGCTACGCTGCGTCCGGGCAAGGGAATCGTGGAGGGATGCGACGCCCGGTGCGTGAGGCACGACGGAGTCTTCCGTCAAGGTGAGTCCCTCGATTTTATCCATGCGATAGGTGCGCTGCTCATCGACCGCGATGTCCCAGGCAATCAAGTATGTTTGGTCGCCGTTTACCGTAATGCGCAAGGGGTCGACCAGACGCTCGCGTGGCCGAGCATCGTCCATCGAGCGATACGAGATGCGGCAGCGAACACCGTCCTGAATGGCGCAGCTCAGCTGCTGCCAGTGCGACCCGTGGTTGACGGTGTCAAAGACGCGCTGGTTATAGCCGAGCTCTTCGGGCAGAAGGGCATGTCGAATCCGAGCTGCCGTCTGCGGCTCGATCCCCAGCGATTCAAGTTCATGGTTGAGCACAGCGCCTTCGGCGGCACTCAGGCGCAGCGGTAGCACACGTCCGGCGTCACCGGTGAGGACCACACGCTCGCCGTGGCATTCGCAGATGATGCGCGCACCCGATTCTCGGTCCGCGAGCGTCGAGACGATCTCGAGAATCTCGTCGAGCGATACTCCCGTGATGTCAAAGCGGCCGCAAATTTCGGTTCGTGTCATGCCGCTCTCGCCGGCGGCGTAGAGGGCCTCCATGATGTCGATGGCGCGCGAGAGTCTCTGCTCGCTGGTGAGTTTACGCACGGGCATGCTCGTGCACCGTCCTTTCAATGAGGTGGTTCCACGCCTGCTTGAGCGATTTGGGGGCCATGGGCCTCATGCCGTCCATGGCGTGGGCCATGCAAAATGAGGCGGCGGCTTCAAGGTCGCGCACGTCAACGGTCCAGATCCATCCCGCATCGGTGTGTGCGAGCCCACCTCGCCCGCGCGTGAGGCCGTTGATCATATCGATCTGCGTCTGAGGGGCGAACGAGAACGTGGCTGCAACGGGCGGTCGGTCGGCGAAATCGAATTCAAAGAACAGATAGTCGTTGAGATTGAAGTCCGCAGGGATGGCGTAGGCCTTCGAAGGACGCCAAGCGCGAACGATACGGTCGCAGCGGAATGTCCTGATGTCGTCGGTGACATTGTCGAGGCCGCAGAAGTACGCCACGCCCTCGCGTTCGAACATGCCGTAGACACAGACGGTACGTTCTTTCTGCTCGCCGCGTCCGTTCTGATATAAAAATCGCAGCGCGCATCGCTCGGCAAAGGCGCTCCATACCGCATCGACGGTGGGAGAGCGGCGAATCGGTGTTTCGTCCACCGTCGTCCCACCGGTGAGGTAGGCAATCTTGGAGCGAATATCGGCAAGCGGTGCGGCAAAAGTGGATGAGCCGGCCGCTAGCGTCTGGTCGATGGCGTTGAGCAGGATATCGGCGTCGTCTGCGGTGATGAGGCCGCCTGCGGCAAACGTGTGCTCGCGGTCGATTGTCCACGAGCTTTCCTCGGTCTCCTGCGCACCGGCGGGGCGAACCTCCTTGATTAAGATGCCACGCTCGAGCAGTTTGTCACGATCGCGCCGAAACTTGCGCTTATCCGAGTCGATATTGCCCGAGCCATATCCCAGGTCGGAATCCAAGACGATCTGCTCGGTCGTCAACGGTTCGGGGGAGCTGTTGAGCACAAAGAAAAGATTGAGGATGCGCTGAGCCGTTTTATCGAAACTGGGCTCCGAATTCCCCTTTTTAATTGTCGCGGTCGTGTCGCTTGCCGTCATAGGGTCCTCGCATGAGAAGGTGGTTTGCTGCCATGATTTTAGTCCGATATGGAGATTAGGCTATATCCTTGTCCGCTCGGGGCGTTAAGATGGCCCGAATTCGGTCGTTTGCGCTCGCTCGGGGTATACTTTCGACTATATACGGTTCTAATGTGCATGCATTGGGCCTATTTGTCGGATTATGGATGTGGAGCGCACATGGCGAACACCCAGAACTATATTAACCACCTGCTGCAGAACACCGGCATTACGCCGGCATGCAGCGAAGAAGAGCGCTTGGCTGCCGAGGATATCGCTCAGATTTTCCGCAACCATGGCTTTGATCCCGAGGTGCAGGAGTTTAATGCTCCCGCGCCGAGCAGGCTGGCATTTGCTATCACCGGCATCCTTGCGTTTGTCGGCGCCCTGCTTATGGGTATCGGTGGCGGCATCGGCTTGGTCGGTACCCTGCTGGCCATCATCGGTGCCGTGCTCTATGTGCTCGAGCGCACCGGGCATCCCGTGATCTCGGGTCTGGGAAAGACGGGCGTGAGCCAAAATGTCATTGCCTATCACAAGGCTTCTGGCCCGCTCGCGTCCCCGCGCAACCGCCCGGTGGTCGTTGTCGCGCATTACGACTCCCCTCGCGCCGAGCTGCTCGCCCGCGAGCCCTATGCTTCGTACCGCGCGCTCATCGCTAAGTTGCTGCCTGTCGCCACGGTTGCCCCCGCTGCCGTCGCCGTCCTGCGCATCCTGCCGCTTCCCGGCGCGCTCAAGGTTCTGCTGTGGATCGTCGCGATTCTCGCCTCTCTCGTTGCGCTCGCCAACGCGGCAAACATCATCTCCAACCGCTACATCCTTCCCTATACGTCCGGCGCGGTGTGCAACAAATCTTCTGTTGCCGCTTTGCTTGGCGTTATGGACAACGTCGCCCCCTTCCAGGGCGAGAATGAGTTCCCCGACGATGTTCCGTTCGACACCTATTTTGGTGAGCAAAAACGTCGCGCCGAGGAGATGGCACGTGCAGCGGCGGAATATGCCGCGGCCCAGCAGCAAAACGACTATGGCAACACCATCGAGTACGAAGAGCCTACCTACGAGGAGGACGAGTTTGGCCAGCCGATCGCTTCCGATGATCAGCTCGAGTCCGAACAGGGCGAGGCTTTCGACGAGCAGATCGATGGCTTTGAGGGTGCGTCTGCCGACGAGACGCTGATC
>USPH01000016.1 GCA_900556515.1 uncultured Collinsella sp. | reverse complement strand
GAGATATACTTTGACATGGGCGAGGAGGTCGGTTGCGGCAGCCCCGACTGCAAGCCCGGCTGCGACTGCGACCGCTTCCTTGAGTTCTGGAACCTCGTGTTTACCCAGTACGACCGCCAGGAGGACGGCTCCATGCCGGAGCTGCCGCACCGCAACCTCGATACGGGCATGGGTCTGGAGCGCATGGCCGCTATCATGCAGCACAAGACCGCTAACTACGACGGCGATCTGATGCAGCATCTCATCAAGCTCGGTGAGGAGATCAGCGGCAAGACCTATGACGCCGATGACTACTCCGGTGCCAGCCGCTCGCTGCGCATTATCGCCGATCACTCCCGTGCCGTCGACTTTATGATCTCGGACGGCATCCTGCCCGGCAACGAGGGCCGCGAGTACGTCCTTCGCCGTCTGCTCCGCCGTGCCGTGTTCCACGGTCGCCTGCTGGGCATCGAGGGTGCCTTCCTGACCAAGTTCATCGACGAGGTCAATGCTCAGATGGGAGAGGCTTATCCCGAGCTGCTCAAGAACGTCGCCCTCGTCAAGGGTATCGTCGCCTCCGAGGAGGAGCGCTTCTCCACGACGCTCGACAACGGCCGCGTCTATCTGGACGAGGCTCTGGCAGCGCTTTCCGAGGGCGCCGTGCTTCTGGGCGATGTCGCCTTTAAGCTGCACGACACCTTTGGTTTCCCCATCGATCTGACCGTCGAGATCGCCGGCACCGCTGGTCACGACGTCGATATGGACGGCTTCACTGCCTGCATGGAGGACCAGAAGGCCCGCGCCCGCGCCAATGCCAAGGGCGACGCCTGGGGCAGCTTCAACGACGTGTGGGTCGAGCTTTCCGACAAGGTCGCCGCGACCGAGTTCGACGGCTATGACAACGATGTGATCGAGGGCGCCAAGGTTGTCGCCATCGTGCGCAACGGCGAGTCCGTCGAGTCCGCTGCCGCCGGCGAGGACGTCGAGGTTGTGCTCGACCGCACCCCGTTCTATGCCGAGATGGGTGGTCAGCAGGGTGATGCCGGCAAGCTTTCCGCCGAGGGCGTTGTTCTGACCGTTGCCGACACCAAGAACCACAACGGCCTGTATGCCCACGTCGCGCACGTTGCCGATGGCACGCTGACTGTCGGTGCCGCTGTTACCGCCGCGCTCGACGCCGAGCGCCGTGGCTTCCTGCGCCGCAACCACACCGCCACGCACCTGCTCGACGCCGCCCTTAAGCAGGTCCTGGGCGAGCACGTCTCCCAGGCCGGCTCGCTGGTGACGCCCGAGCACCTTCGCTTTGACTTTACGCACTTCGAGGCCCTGTCCTCCGAGCAGCTCAAGGCTGTCGAGGACCTGGTCAACCAGCAGATCTTCGCTTCCAAGCCGGTCGTGACCCGCGTCATGGGCATCGACGAGGCCAAGGCCGCCGGTGCTGTCGCCCTCTTTGGCGAGAAGTACGGCGACGTCGTCCGCGTCGTCTCCGTAGGCGCCGAGGACCAGCCGTTCTCCCGCGAGCTCTGCGGTGGCACGCATGCCGCCAACACCGCCGAGATCGGTCTGTTCAAGATCATCTCCGAGTCCTCCACGGGCTCGAATGTCCGCCGTATCGAGGCCGTGACCTCCAAGGGCGCTCTCGACTACATGGCCGACCGTCTGGCGCTCGTCGACGCCGCCGCCGCTGCGCTCAAGTGCCGTGTCGACGAGGTTCCCGCCCGCGTGGAGAACCTGCAGGCCGAGCTGCGCGAGACTTCCGGCAAGCTCAAGAAGGCGCTCACCGGTGGCTCCTCCGATGCGATCTCCAGCGCCATCGACGGCGCTGTCGAGCTGAACGGCTACAAGCTCGTCGTCGCTGAGCTCCAGGGCCTTGAGGCTGCCGACCTGCGCAACGTTTGGGATACCGTGCACCAGAAGGTCGCCGGCCCCGTCGCCTGCGTCGTTGCCAGCGTGACCGAGAAGGGCACCCCGGCTCTGCTCGCTGCCGGCTCCGATGACGCCGTGAAGGCCGGTTTCCACGCCGGTAACGTGATCAAGCAGATTGCGGGCCTGGTCGACGGTCGCGGTGGCGGTCGTCCCAACATGGCCCAGGCCGGTGGCAAGAACGCCGCCGGTATCGCCGATGCCCTCGCGGCCGCCAAGACCGCGCTCGGCGCCTAAGAACCTAAGTAGTCACTGTGGTCGCGCTCGCACTGGACATAGGGGAGACCAGGATTGGCATTGCCGTCTCGAGTCGTGATGGCAAGATGGCAATGCCTGTCAAGGTGCTTCCGGCTGCCGAGGTCACCGGTATGGCAAAGACGTTTCGCTACCTGGTCGAGGACTATGAGCCCGATATCCTGGTAAGCGGACGTCCTTTGACCATGGCCGGTGAACCCGGCCCCCAGGCCGAGCGCGTCGCCGCCGTGGCCCAAAAGATTGCCGACGAGCTCGACCTTCCGCTGGAGTTTGAGGACGAGCGTCTGTCCTCGCAGGAGGCCAAGCGAATCCTGCGAGAGCAGGGGCTCAACGAAAAGCAGATGAGGGGCAAGATTGACATGATCGCCGCCAGCCTGTTCTTGCAGACATGGCTCGATCGTAAAAACGAGGAGGTTCAGCATGCCTAGCGCTTCCGATCCGCGCCAGCAGAATCGTACACGGCAGCCCGTGCCGCGCCCTGCTCAGCCTGGCCAGCGCTCGGCGCAGCCGACGCAGCGTTCGGCTCGGCCTACTCAGCGTGCTGCTCAACAGCTCGCCGCTCGTCCCGCGCAGCCCGCTGGCGGCGCTCGTTTTAAGCAGCAGGCTCCTGCCCAGCGCACGCAGGGGCAGGCCCCGCAATCACGCTCCTACGCACATCATGCTCATGGCTCGCACGGCGTTGCTCCGGCCACGCGCTCGAGCTATAACACGCACGCCCGCCGTGGTGCCCAAAAGAAAAGCTCCCCGGTGCCTATGATTATCGGTGGCGTCGTCGCCGTGCTTGCGCTTGTCGCGATCGTTTTCTTTGTCGTGCCGGCCGTCAAGGGCTTCTTTGGCGGTGAGGATGCGAAAGTCGCTGCTGGCCAGCAAGTTACTATCACGATTCCCGATGGTGCTTCGGGTGATACCATCGCTTCGATTCTCTCCGAGAACCATATCGTCGAAGATCCCAAGGATTATTATGCGGCGGTCAAAAAGCTCAACGCCGATATGTCGCTTAAGCCGGGTAAGTATTCGTTTACCACGCTTATGGACGCCACGAAGGTCGTCCAGCAGCTTATGGAAGGTCCCAACGCCGGCTCCGATGCGCTCACGATTCCTGAGGGCCTGACGGTCGATCAGGTCGCCGACCGCGTGGCCAAGGCGTACGACAGCATTTCTAAGGAAGACTTCCTTAACCGGGCTAAGGCGAGCAATTATGTGAATGATTACGCTTTCCTTAAAGACGCCGCGAACGATTCGCTCGAGGGCTTCCTATTCCCCAAGACGTATTCGCTGGGTAAGGACCCAAGCGCCGATGATGTGATTCGCGCTATGCTTGACCAGTTCAACGCCGAGTATAAGTCGCTTGACTTTGCCAGCTGCGAGGCCAAGATCAAGGAGCGCTATGGCGTGGAGATGTCCGATTACGACATCGTTAACCTTGCCTCGATTGTCGAGCGCGAGGGCCTCAACGCCGATCAGCGCGCGCATGTGGCATCGGTTTTCTATAACCGTCTGGCGGGCAAGCTCGATGGCCTGCGTTACCTCAACAGCGATGCGACCATGATGTATGTCACCGGCGGCGAGGTTACCGCCGACGACCTGCAGAGCGATAGCCCGTATAACACCTATAAGCATGAGGGCCTGCCGCCCACGCCCATCTGCTCTCCGTCGCTCGAGGCGCTCAAGGCTACCCTTGAGCCGACCGACTCCGATGACCTGTATTTCTACATTACGCAGGACGAGGAGTACTTCTCGCAAACCTACGAAGAGCATCAACAGTCTTGGAATTAACATGAGGATTTTTAGCCCCAAACGATACGTTGCCTCGGTCGATCGCATCGACCTTGATACCCTGTGGGCCGACGGCAAACGCGCCATTCTGCTCGATCGCGATAACACCCTGGTGCCGCGCGACACCGAGCAGGTTCCCGCCGCGGTTTCCGCTTGGCTCGATACCGCCCGCGCCAAAGGCTTTAAGCTGTGCATGGTGTCCAACAACTGGCATCGCGACCAGGTCATGAGCTCTGCACGCGAGCTGGGACTCGAGGCCATTAGCCACGCCATGAAGCCGGCGCCGTTTGCCCTCAAGGCGGGTCTTAAGCGCCTCGGCGCCACGGCCGACGAGGCGGTGCTGATCGGTGATCAGCTCTACACGGACGTGTGGAGCGGCAATTTTGCCGGCGTCGATACTATCCTGGTTAAGCCGCAGGCAACCCAGGACCTGTGGTACACGCAGATCTTCCGTATCTTTGAGCGCCGGGCCCTGCGCGACCTTCCCTGCGAGGAATAGGTTTCGCCATGTCTCAGCACATCAAACACGGCTGCGACCATATCTTCTTTATCGGCTTTTTGGGCGCGGGCAAATCGACGCTTGCGCGCAACGTCGGCACTATGTTCAAGCGGCGTTTTATCGATACCGACCGCCTGGTCGTGCGCCGTTGCGGCAAGTCGGTAACCGAGATTTTTGAGACCGAGGGCGAGGATCGTTTTCGCGAGCTCGAGACCTCGGCGCTCCGTTCGCTCCAAAGCGAGCGCAGCCTGTTGGTTTCGTGCGGGGGCGGTATCGTCGAAACGCCGGTGAATATTGAACTGATGCACGAAATGGGTACGTGCGTGTACCTCGAGGGCGACTTCGAGGATTCGATTCGACAGATTCGTCGGTCCGACACGCGCCCCGATTTCCGTTCGCCCGAGCATGCTGCGCGCCTGTTTGAGCATCGCCGTCCGCTGTATCGCCAGGCCGCCGACCTTACCCTTGATATTCGCAACAAGTCCTTCGAGGACGTTTCCTACCTTTGTGCCGAGATGCTTTTGGAGCGTGGGCTGCTATGATTCGCCGTCAACTGATCAATTTCCAAAACCGCAGCGTCGATGTCCGCGTCGGATTGGGCGCGTTCGATGAACTGTCGCGTATGTTTGCCTCGGCCGTGGGCAAGCCTAAGCGCGCGATGGTCGTTTGGAACACCGCCACATCCGAGCGTTTTGGTGAAGTCGTCGAGCATGCGCTGGTCGACGCCGGTTTTGCCGTGTCGCCGCTAGTCCTCGAGGTTTCGCCTGCTGGTGGCACGCTGGCCGATGCCGATGCGATTTTTGGCGCCCTGTCTGCCAACGGCGTTACCTGCGACGATCTGGTTGTCGCCGTTGGCGATGCCGCAACCTGCTCGGTTGTTAGCTGGTGCGCCAACCAGTGGTGTGGCCGAACCGAGTGCGCGCTGCTGCCGACGACCTTCGACGCCATGCTCACGGTCGCGACGACCATGAAGCCGCTCGTCGCCTCGCCGGCGAATGCGCTTCCCGCTATCGCGTTCCGTCCTGAGCCGGGCTTGGTCGTGTGTGACCTCGACCTTGTTCGCGAGGCGGACCCCGAGTACCTCAAGTTCGGCTATGTGGTGCTTGTTGGCACCATGCTTTCGAGCAGCAAGTCCCGCTGGAATCAGTTTACTGAGACCGTTCCCGAGATTCTCGCGGGCGAGGAGGTCGCGCTCGTCAATGCAGTTCAATGGTCTCAGACTGCCCGCAAGGACGTACTGATGGCCACGAACCCGAGCGCCCGCCATGCGCTCGATTTTGGCAAGACGGGGGAGCGTACCCTGCGCGCTTGCTTGGGCGATGCTGCTTCGCAGGTTCCTGCCTACCAGCTGTTGTCCGAGGGCATGCGCTTTGAGGCGCGCCTAGCACATGATGCCTGCGACTTCGATATCGATTACGTCTTTGAGGTCGATGACTGCCTAGAGGACTTTGGTATCGAGGAACTTGCCCTCGATCTGGAGCCTGCCGCATATATCGAGGAGTTCCGCAGGCAGCAGTTCGCTCGCTCGAATCGCAGCATGCTGCCGCTGCCCGCGGCACTCGGCGCCATTCGCCTAACGAGCGTTGAGGACGAGGTTCTTGAGCGCCATGCTCACGCCTACTTGGCTTCTCGCAAAGAACTTCTCTAAGATTTATTGACATCCATCGTCTTTCGTATCATGTTGAGGGACGGGTTTCCAATCGGTTGCGGTTCGCATGCGATTCCGACGTTCGGTTGAGACCCGTCCCGTCTTTATAGAGACAATAAGAAAGGAATCTGCATGTCTGAGTTTGCTGCCGGTCCTGCCGGTCGTATCGAACGTGTCCGTGCCCTGATGGTCGAGCGCGGCTACGACGCTATCGTGGTACGCGACGAGGCCAATCTTCGTTGGCTCACGGGCGTGAAGGGCGTCTTCGACTACACCTTCGAGTTCCCGCACGCGGCGTTTATTACGGCTGACCAGTGCCTGTTCCATACCGACTCGCGCTACCTCAACAGCTTTGAGGAGAACACGCCCGCCGGCAGCCCTTGGGTCTATGACATGGACGAGGGCACCATCCCCGGTTGGGTCGCCGGCAAGATCGCAGCCAACAAGTGCCGCGTCTGCGCTGTCGAGGACGATATGCAGATCAACTTCTACCAGGGCATTCAGCGTGGTCTGGAGGATCGTTCCGTCGCCTGCATGTTGCCGCTGATGCATGACGACATCCGCAAGATGCGCGCCATCAAGGATGCCGAGGAGATCGAGCTCATGCGCCATGCACAGTCGATCACTGACGCCGCCTTCCAGCACATGCTCGGCTTTATTAAGCCCGGTATGACCGAGAAGCAGGTTCGCAACGAGCTCGAGAACTTTATGTTCGCCAACGGCGCTGACAGCCTTGCCTTCGGCTCCATCGTAGCGAGCGGTCCCAACACCGCCAACCCGCATGCCGTGCCGAGCGACCGCGTGATCGAGAAGGGCGACTTTGTCCTCATGGATTACGGCGCGGGCTACTGCGATTATCGTTCCGATATGACGCGCACCGTCGTGATGGGCGAGCCCACGCAGGAACAGCTCGACCTGTATGCGCTCGTGCGCCGTACGCACGAGGAATGCGTCGCCGCCATCCATCCGGGCGTCGAGGGCAACGACATTTTCAAGCTTTCCAAGAAGATCATCGGCGATGCCGGCTATGGCGATTACTACAACCATGGTCTGGGCCACGGCGTGGGCATCGACATCCACGAGCTGCCCAACTTCAACCGCAGCAAGAACACCATCGAGATCGGCTCGGTTGTCACCATGGAGCCCGGCGTCTACCTGCCCGGCGTGGGCGGCGTGCGCCTTGAGGACTACGGCGTGGTCACCGAGAACGGCTACGAGCCCTTCACCAAGACCCCGCACGACCTGCACGTCATCGATTCCTAGCCCATTTCGATAGGTTTTTGGGGCGGGGCGTCCGGAGCAATTCGGACGCCCCGCGTTCTCTTTTTATGCGCTCGCTGCAGGCGCCGTCTGCAAGTGTATAATTTCGCTCGTATGTAATTTGGACGCTTGTGCGTTCTGCCCATAACAAGAAAGGTCGCTATGCCTACCATTTCTACCGCCGACTTCAAGAACGGCCTCGGTCTCCGCATCAAGGACAAGGTCTACACCATCGTCGAGTTCCAGCATGTCAAGCCGGGCAAGGGCGGCGCGTTTGTGCGCTACAAGACCCGCGACATCAAGAGCGGCCGCGTCGTCGAGAACACTTGCAACGCCGGCACCAAGTTCGAGAGCGTCATGCTCACCACCCGTGAGTTCCAGTACCTCTACAACGATGGCACCGACTACATCTTCATGGACAACGAGTCCTATGAGCAGGTTCCCGTTCCCGAGGACATGGTGGGCGAGAACTCCAAGTGGCTGCGCGAGAACGACATCTGCCAGCTGCTCTTCGCCGACGATGAGCTCATGGGCGTGACCCCGCCGATGTTCATCGAGACCACCATTGTCCAGACCGACCCGGGCTTTAAGGGCGACACCGTCCAGGGTTCCACCAAGCCGGCCACGATCGACACCGGTGCTGTCATCCAGGTCCCCATGTACCTCAACGAGGGTGAGGTCATCAAGGTTGACACCCGCGACGGCAAGTTCGTCTCCCGCGTCTAGCAACCAAATCTTCTAGGAGGACTCATGCCCCAGGAAATCAAGATTGACGGCATCGGCATTTCGCCCGATGTTCTGACCGCCATCGTCTCGCGCGCCGTGTCCGATGTCGAGGGCATCGCCTCCGTTGGCGTCAAGGACCTTGCCACCAACCTTGTCTCCATGATGCTCTCGTCCAAGGCCCCGGCTTCCGAGCCGGCGGTCGAGGCCGAGGTCGTCGGCGACAAGCTCGCACTCACCGTGCGTGTCGTGGTGTTCTTTGGCTATCCGTTCAAGAAACTCGCCGAGGCCGTTCGCGCCGCCGTGGTCGCCGCCATCGATGCCCAGGTGGGCGTCGAGGTTGAGCGTGTTGACGTTTGCATCGACGGCCTCGTTTTCCCCAAGGAGTAACCTTTGAGCCTTAAGGTTTATCGCGGGCGTACGCTTGCCCGCAGTCAGGCGCTGCAGCTGCTGTTCCAGGCCGAGGCCACGGACAGCCCGCTCGAGCGCGTCCTCGAGGGTGATTTCCTGATTTCGAAGGGTCCCCTCGACCCCTATGCGCTGGAGCTGTGCCGCGGTGCCTATGAGCATATCGACCGCATCGACTGTGCTCTGCGCTCTGTTGCCAAGAACTGGGATCTTATGCGCATGCCCGGCGCCGACCGCAACCTGCTGCGTATCGCCGTTTACGAGATGCGTTTCCTCACCGACGAGGAGGTCTCGGACGCCATCGTGATCAACGAGGCCGTCGAGCTTGCCAAGGCCTATGGCACCGACCAGTCCGCGTCGTTCGTCAACGGCGTGCTGGGTAAGATCGCTCGCAGCGAGGAGCTGCCGGGCGAGGACCTGTACCAGGAGCTGCTGGCCGAAGATCGCGCTCGCGAGGAGGCCCAGGCTGCCGAGGCTGCCGCAAAGGTTGCGGTTGCTCAGGCTGAGGCTGGCGTGCTGGCCGAGGATGCGGACGCCGCCGAGGCTGTCGTCGACTCCGTCGAGGAGTAACCATGCCAGAGGGTTCCGTCCGCAACTTCGACGAGATCTCGGACCGCTTGGACCAGATTATCGCTACCGTCCGCTCCAAGGATACGTCCTTGGAGCGTTCGCTCGACCTGTTTGACGAGGCGATTGAGCTCGGCTCTCGCGCAGTCGATATGGTCGACAAGTTTGAGCTGACGCCGCGTGAGGCCGATAAGCTCGAGCAAGAATACGATGAGGATGCGGCAAACGAATCACAGGATGGCCAGGCTGCATCTACGGATACGAATGGTTGATGGCATTCATGAAACGCGTGCGTCTCGATGACGAACTGATTTCACAGGGCATCTGCGCCGATCGCGCGGATGCCCTTCGCACTCTTATGGCCGGCTTGGTCTCGAGCGGTGGTGAGCGTTTGACTTCACCGGGCCTTAAGGTGACCCCGGGCCTGCCGCTGCACGTGAAGGGGCGCATTCCCTATGTTGGCCGCGGCGGTCTTAAGCTCGAAGGCGCGCTTGATGCGTTTGGCATCAATCCGACGGGCCTTGCCTGTCTTGATGTGGGCTGCTCTACCGGCGGCTTTACCGATTGCCTGCTCAAGCGCGGAGCTGCGACCGTTGTCTCGGTGGACGTGGGTCGCGCCCAGTTCGATTGGTCGCTGCGTCAGGACGATCGCGTGACGCTGCATGAGCGCACAAACGTGACGCAGCTGCCTGAGCTTGGCTATGCCGGCGCCATCGACCTGGCTGTGTGTGATGTCTCGTTTACCAGCATCGCGAACATTATCGATGCGGTGCTGGCGTGCCTGGCGCCTACGGGTGCATTCTGCACGCTCGTAAAGCCGCAGTTTGAGGCTCCGGCGGCGCTGGTGGGCGAGGGCGGCATTGTGACCGATCCCGCCGTGCGCCGCGATACACTCGTTGCGGCAGTTGAACTCTTTGCCTCCAAGGGGCTGTTCCCGGTCGATGTGTGCGTGTCGCCCATTCATGGTGCCAAGGGCAACGTTGAGTTTTTCCTGTACGGCACGAGATTTGCCCCCGGTGAACGTGCCGACGATGAGCTGCAATCCCAGGTATCGGTTTTGAGCGAGAAAGCTGCAACGCTATGAAGGTCTTTCTGGTTCCCAATTACTACAAGCAAGAGGCGGTCGAGAGCGGCCTGATGCTCGAGCTTTGGCTGACGCGCCAGGGCTATGAGGTCGCATGGGCTGCCGACCAGCGATCGAAGATTCAAAGTACGCCTGATATTGACGGCTCTGATCTGGTCATTACGCTCGGCGGCGACGGCACGCTGCTGCGCGCTGCCCGCATCCTCAACCATCGCGAGATTCCTATCCTCGGTCTTTCCTATGGTCACCTGGGCTTTTTAACTGCTGCGAGCCCCGAGGAGCGCGACATTCTTAAGGTCGTGAGCGACGCCCTTTCCGGCGAGCTGCACGTGAGCCGTCGCGCCACCATCGCTGCGGATATCGTGTCCGTGCGCGAAGACGGTACGAAGGATGTCGTGCGCACCTTCGCCCTCAACGACATGGCGCTTACCCGCGGTCCGCTGTCCGATATGGTCGAGTTCGACATCACGGTGTCGGGCCACCATATCGATCGACTGCGTGGCGACGGCGTGGTCGTGTCCACGGCGACTGGTTCTACGGGTTACGCACTCAGTGCCGGTGGCCCCATCGTGAGCCCCGACTATACGGGCATGGTCTGCGTACCCATTGCGCCGCACACCATTCAGGCCCGTGCCTTCTTGACTTCGCCGAGTGATGTCGTCGAAATCTTTATGTCTGATGATCGTCCGAGCGTTCCGGCGATTGCTATCGATGGACAGTTTATTACCTGCGATGGCACCGTTGAGAGCGTGGCGGTGCGCCGCGGGCCCGGAGATGTGTTGCTGCTGGATTACGGCCCCGAGAGCTTCTATAACTCGGTGAGCCGCGTATTCTACGGAGTCCGTCATGATCGATGAGCTGCAGGTTTCTAACATTGCGCTCATTCGCGAGGCGACGCTGCTGCCGAGTGCCGGCCTGACTGTCCTGACCGGCGAGACCGGTGCCGGCAAGACCGCGCTGCTCTCGGCCCTCAAGCTTATTTTGGGTGAGCGCGCGGATTCGTCTATGGTGCGCGAGGGCGAGGCGCTGGCGAGCGTCGAGGCGCGCCTGTTTGACGGCCCGCACGACACGGAGGGCTTCATCGTGCAGCGCAGTCTTTCTGCCGAGGGCCGCAGCCGAGTGAAGATTGACGGACGCATCGCCAGTGTGCGCGAGCTTTCGGAGCGCGTTGGCGTGATGATGGATCTGTGCGGCCAACACGAGCACCAGCGCTTGCTCGATCCGGCGCATCATGTTGCGATGGTCGATGCCTGGGCAGGGCGCCCTGCACTCGAGGCGCTCGAGCACTACCGCTCCTGCTTTAAGGCTTCGCGCGCTGCCGCTAAGGAGGTTCGACGTGTCGAAGAGACCTCGCGTGCGCAGGGGAGCCGCGTCGAGGAAGCGCGCTTTGCGCTCGAGCGCATCGGCGAGGTCGACCCCAAACCGGGCGAGTATGAGGAACTCGAGGAACTGCTGCCGCGCTCCGAACATGCCGAGGTGCTGGTTGCCACAGCTAATGATGCCCATGCATCGCTTGCCTCTGAAGGGGGAGCGCTCGATGCCGTGAACAGCGCCGTGGCAGAACTTTCCCGTATGGCTTCCGTCGATCGCAAACTTGGCGACATTGCCGATTTGCTTTCGGATGCCTGTATCTCCCTTGAGGATTGCGCGAACGAACTTCGTGCCTATCGCGATGGCGTCGCCTTCGATCCGCGCGAGCTCGCTCGCATGCGTGAGCGGTATTCCGACCTCAAGGGCCTGCTGCGTCAGTGGGGTCCTACCATGGACGATGTTTTTGCCATGCGCGATCGCTCGCAAGAGCTGCTGTCCCTGGTCGATGATGGCGATGAACAGATCAGAAAGGCGCGTGAGGCACTCGGGAGCGCCGAGCACGAGTTGTTTGCCGCTGCCAAGGCACTTAAGCGCGCTCGCAATGTGGCGGCCCCGCGCTTCTGCCACGAGGTTTGCCGCCAGATGGCTCGCCTGGAGATGGGCGGCGCCGAGCTCGTCTGGGAGTCGCGTGATCTTCCCCGTGCTGAGTGGACGCCCGTTGGTCCTTCGAGCTACGAGCTGCTATACCGTAGCGGTGCTGGTTTGACGCCGCGTCCCCTGCGTCGAATTGCGTCGGGCGGCGAGCTCAGCCGCGTCATGTTGGCAAGCAAAGTTGTCCTCGGTAATGCGGACGGTGTCGATACGCTGGTGTTTGACGAGGTCGATGCTGGTGTCGGTGGCTCCACGGCGCGTGCACTCGCGGGCGTGCTGGCAGATCTCGCCGCTACGCATCAGGTGATTGTCGTAACCCACTTGGCGCAGGTCGCCGTCATGGCCGACAAGCATTATGTTGTCAGCAAGGAACCGGGCGAAGTCCCCCAGACG
>USPH01000015.1 GCA_900556515.1 uncultured Collinsella sp. | reverse complement strand
CGTGGGCTCGGAGATGTGTATAAGAGACAGGTGGACTCGCCGCCAGGGAGGACCAAGCGATCAAAGTTCTGTCGCAAATCGGCCGCCTGCCTCAGCTCAATACAGTGTGCGCCAAGCTCGGATAGTCTTGCCTCGTGCTCGGCAAAAGCGCCTTGGACCGCCAACACGGCGACCGTTTGGTCTGCATAATCGCTCATGTGCGATCCTTTCTGCCGGACTAGCGCCCGCGCTCCTCCATGATGATCTCGATCTCGTCGGCGTTGATGCCCACCATGGCCTCGCCCAGGTCCTCCGAAAGCTCGGCGATGAGCTTGGCGTCGGTGAAGTTTGCCACGGCCTTGACGATGGCGGCGGCGCGCTTGGCGGGGTCGCCGCTCTTAAAGATGCCCGAGCCGACAAAGACGCCCTCGGCGCCCAGCTGCATCATCAGCGCGGCGTCGGCGGGGGTCGCTACGCCGCCGGCGGCAAAGTTCACGACGGGAAGCTTGCCCGTGGCATGAACCTCGCGTACCAGCTCGACCGGAACCTGCAGTTGCTTGGCTGCCTCAAAGAGCTCATCATCGCGCAGAGCGACAACGTCACGGATCTGCTTTTGGATCTTACGCATGTGGCGTACGGCTTGGACGACGTCGCCCGTGCCCGGCTCGCCCTTGGTACGAATCATCGTGGCGCCCTCGGCAACACGGCGCAGCGCCTCGCCCAGATCGCGGGCACCGCAGACAAACGGCACGTCAAACTGGGTCTTGTCGATGTGATAGACGTCATCGGCGGGGGAGAGAACTTCGGACTCGTCGATGTAATCGATCTCGATGGCCTGCAGGACCTGCGCCTCGACAATGTGGCCGATGCGGCACTTGGCCATAACGGGGATGGAGACGGCCTCTTGGATACCCTTGATCATCTTGGGGTCGCTCATGCGCGAGACGCCGCCTGCGGCACGGATGTCGGCCGGGATGCGCTCGAGTGCCATGACGGCGCAGGCGCCCGCCTCCTCGGCGATGCGTGCCTGCTCGGGCGTGGTGACGTCCATGATGACGCCGCCCTTGAGCATCTGCGCGAGCTCGCGATTGAGTTTGACGCGATCGGCCTTGTTGGTCTGTTCTGCCATGGTTGCTCCCTTGGTTGGCATGTGCATTGCTTGACGGAACATCCTATCGGGGAGCTGGGTATGGCGAAATACTCAGTTTTCGAGATAATAACAAGGTCAGGTTAATACCAGATTGAATGATTCGATAAGGTCAGGTGATAGACCCATGCTTGACTACAATTTGGAAAATCGCGGCGAAGCATCGCTTTATGAGTATGTTTACCAGCAAATTCGAGATGATATTGTTGCTGGCCGTATTGCGGCGGGGGAGCATCTGCCGTCTAAGCGCGCCTTTGCGAGTCATCTGGGTATCAGTGTCATTACCATCGAGAATGCATATAGCCAGTTGCTTGCCGAGGGTTATATTTGCTCAATGCCGCGTCGTGGCTACTACGCGTGCGAGCTTCCGGATGCGCCGGTTTTGGCTTTGGCTGCGGGGGATATCGACCGAGATGCCGTCCCTGTTGGTCCCAGCGCGCATGATTCCATGGGGCAGACAGAGCGATTCGACGCACTTTCTCCTTCCGCTTTGGAGGCGGCGCGGCTTTGGCAAAGTGCGCTACGGGCGACGCTGACGTCCGAAGACGAGCGTGAAATCTTTTCGCCCGCACCGGCGCAGGGCACCGCTCGACTGCGACGTGCGATTGCGCACCATCTGCGCGGGACAAGGGGCATGAATGTCAATCCCGACAATATCGTTATCGGTGCGGGCGCCCAGCTGCTCGATACCATGTTGGTTCAGTTGCTTGGCGCGGACAAGGTGTATGCCGTCGAGGATCCAGGCTATTTGCGCTTGACGCGCATCTATCAGGCCATGGGTTGCGAAGTGCGGCATGTCCCGTTGGATGCTGAGGGCGTGGACTTGAGCGCGCTGCAGAAAACCGGGACCGATGTCCTTCACCTGATGCCGTCTCATCAGTATCCGACCGGTCTTGTGACGAGCATTGCACGTCGCTATGCGTTGCTGAGCTGGGCCGCCGAGCGGCCAGGTCGGTATCTCATCGAAGACGACTTTGATTGTGAGTTTCGCCTTGCCGGCAAGCCGATTCCCGCGCTCGCGTCGATCGATGCCGTTCAATCGGTCATCTATACCAACACGTTTTCGAAGAGCCTTTCATCGGCGTTGCGTTTGGCGTACATGGTGTTGCCCGATGAGCTGATGGAACGGTTTGGGCGCGACCTTGGTTTTTACGCTTCGTCGGTGAGCTCTGTTGACCAGGTCGCTTTAGCTCGCTTGCTGGAATCGGGTGATTACGAGCGGCATGTGAACCGCGTGCGCGTGCGTGCTCGCGAGGCACGCGATGGCCTGGCAGCGCTTGTACGGAAAGCGTTTCCGGCAGGGGAGGTCTCGATCGAGCATGCAGACGCGGGTCTTTACTGCGCTGTTGCCCTGGCCGAGGACAAGGCGGGGGAGAGTTTCGCGAAGGCTCTCGCTGACGCTCGTATTTCCTATGTCAACATCGCCGATTGCCTGTGGACGGCTGATCGGGCATCGACTAAGAACGCTCCATCTCGCGTCCTCATACAATACGACGACCTGAGCCCTCAGTCGCTCAGCGTTCTTCAAGAGCAGCTGCAATAAGCCCACGAAGAAGGCCCGAACCAATACGGTCCGGGCCTTCTTCGAGCTAGAGGTTATGTCTCAGGCGGTTGGCTTAGCCGAAGTAGCGCTTGAGCAGGCCGGCGAAAGCCTTGCCGTGGCGAGCCTCGTCGCGAGCCATCTCGTGCACGGTGTCGTGGATGGCATCGAGGCCAGCGGCCTTGGCGCGCTTAGCAAGATCGGTCTTGCCGGCGGTGGCGCCGTTCTCGGCCTCAACGCGCATCTCGAGGTTCTTCTTGGTGGAGTCGGTTACGACCTCGCCCAGGAGCTCAGCGAACTTGGCAGCGTGCTCGGCCTCCTCGTGGGCAGCCTTCTCCCAGTACAGGCCGATCTCGGGATAGCCCTCGCGATGAGCGACGCGCGCCATGGCCAGGTACATACCGACCTCGGAGCACTCGCCCTCAAAGTTGGCGCGCAGGTCGGCAACGATGTCCTCGGAGACGCCCTCCATCTTGGCGACGCCCACGACGTGCTCGGCAGCCCACTCGAGCTGACCCTCCTCCTGCTTCAGGAAGCGAGAACCGGGAACGCCGCACTGGGGGCACTTGAAGTCCTCGGGCAGCTGGTCGCCGTCGAACTCTTCCACATAACCGCAAACGGGGCAAACAAACTTCATGATTCGATCCTTTCGATCGATGGCGATTGTGCGCTCGTCCGGTCCCGTAAGGGCCCTCTCCGGACGTGCGTCTTGACGAGTTCTATTATCCATAAATGCAACCAAATGTGAAGCCTATTAGGAATGATTTTTAATAAAACAATTTTGAGATATGAAGATGTTGATTGATTAACGATTGGCAGGCCGTCTTTGACCGCCGCTGAGTACAATCGGGCGAGCAAATGTTGACCTATCAACAAATGAAGGAGTTTCCTTTATGCATCTAGCCCGTCGTGCCTGGTGCCGAACATATCAGACGGTTTTTCGCATCGCATTGCCGATCCTGCCCTATACCGAGCCGCGCATTTTGGAGCATGCCGAGGATGTACCCGCGGTACTTCAAAAGCGCTCGATCAAGCACGTTCTCATTGTGACGGACCCCGGCATTGCCCGTTTGGGACTCACGGCATCACTCGAGAGCGCACTTGCGGCAAAGGGAATTGGCGTTACGGTCTATGCCGAAACGCGTGCGAACCCCACGGTCTCGAATGTAGAGGAAGCGGCGGCGCTGTATCGCGAGAACGACTGTCGGGCCATTATCGGCTTTGGTGGCGGTTCGGCCATGGACTGCGCCAAGGGCGTGGGCGCGCGCATTGCGCAGCCAAACAAGCCCATCAACAAGATGCGCGGCCTGCTGCGCGTCCACCGTCTCCTGCCGCTGCTTATCGCGGTTCCCACTACCGCCGGAACGGGAAGCGAAGTCACGCTCGCGGCGGTTATCACCGACGACGAGACGCACTATAAGTACCCCATCAACGACTTTGTGCTCATCCCGCGCTTTGCGGTGCACGATCCCGAGTTTACGCGTGGCCTGCCTGCTGCCATTACGGGACAGACGGGCATGGATGCCCTGACGCATGCCGTAGAGGCCTTTGTCGGCCGCAGCACTACGCCCTACACGCGCAAGATGGCGCGCCAGGCGGTTCAGCTCATCCACGACAATTTGCTCGAGGCCTATGAACATGGCGACAACATGCGTGCGCGCCGCAATATGCTTTCGGCGGCGTATAAGGCGGGCGTCGCATTTACGCGCTCCTATGTCGGATACGTGCACGCCATCGCGCACAGCCTGGGCGGCCGATACGGCATTCCACACGGTTTGGCCAACGCCATCATCCTGCCGCACATGCTTCGCGCCTATGGCGACACCGCCGCTCCCAAGCTTGCCGATCTTGCTCGCATGGCGGGCATCGCGCCGGCCACCGCGCAGGACAGTCTTGCCGCCGAGGCCTTTATCGATTGGGTCGATCGCATGAACGAGGCCTTGGGAATTCCTAAATATGTCTCGGGTATTCGTCGCTCCGATATTCCGCAAATGGCGGCCCATGCCGATGCCGAGGCCAATCCGCTGTATCCTGTCCCGCTTTTAATGGACCGTTTGGAGCTCGAGCATATGTACGAAGTCGTTGCAGGTGGTATGTTTGAGGGCGAGAACTAGGAGGGCCCATGAACACCGAGGAAATTGCGCGCATCGTCGGCGACCAGCGCACCTTTTTTAAGACGCACGCCACGTTTGATGTCGATGCCCGACGTCGTGCGCTCGTGAGTTTACGCGATGCGGTGCGGGCCCACGAGGCCGATATTGCCCATGCGCTCAAGACCGATCTGGGCAAGTCGCATGACGAGGCCTATATGTGCGAGATCGGCACGTCGCTTTCCGAGATTCGTCATCAGATCGCTCATGTGGCGCGATGGAGTCGTCCGCGCCTGCGTCCGTGCGACCTCGCTAACGCCGTGAGCGTGTGCAAAACGCAAGCCGTGCCCTATGGCGTCACGCTCATCATGGCTCCGTGGAACTACCCGTTTTTGCTGACGCTCGAGCCGCTCGCCGGCGCGCTCGCCGCGGGTAACACCGTGGTTATCAAGCCGAGTGCCTATGCTCCGGCATCGAGCGCGGTGCTCAAGCAAATCTGTGAAGAGGCATTTGATCCGCGCTTGGTGACGGTCGTCGAAGGCGGGCGTGCCGAAAACGAAGCGTTGCTCGATGAGTGCTGGGACAAGATCTTCTTTACCGGTAGCGTTCCGGTCGGCAAGCTCGTCATGGAGCGTGCAAGTAAAAACCTCACACCCGTGACGCTTGAGCTGGGCGGAAAGAGTCCCTGCATCGTGGATGCGACGGCTAACTTGAAGGTCGCGGCACGCCGTATCGCCTTTGGTAAATGGCTCAACGTGGGGCAGACCTGCGTGGCGCCCGACTACCTGCTGGTCGATACGCGCGTGCACGACGAGCTGCTGGGTCTCATCAAGGAGGAGGCCCGCCGTATGTTTGGAGAGCATCCGCTCGATAACGAGGGCTACGGTCATATTGTCAACGCCAAGCATTTTGCGCGCGTGCGCGGGCTGATCGATCCCGATAAGGTCGTGCTTGGAGGTACCGCGCGCGAGGCCTCGCTCAAGATCGAGCCGACGATTTTGGACGGCGTGTCCCCCGATGACGCCGTGATGCAGGAGGAGATCTTCGGCCCCATTTTGCCAGTGCTGACGTTTGAGAGCCTTGACGAGGCCGAAGCGTTTATTACGGATCGTCCGACGCCGCTGGCCCTGTATATCTTTAGCCAGGACCGTTCGGTTCAGCAACGCTTTGTGCGCTACGTGCCCTTTGGCGGCGGCTGCGTCAACGACACCATCATGCACTTGGCTACGAGCCATATGGGCTTTGGCGGCATGGGAGCGAGCGGTATGGGGCAGTACCATGGACGCGAGAGCTTCGATACGTTTAGCCACAAGAAGAGCATCGTGAATAAGGCAACGTGGCTGGACGTGCCATTCCGCTACGCTCCTTACGCAAGCTGGAAGCACAAGTTCGTGCGCATGTTTGTGCATTAGAATCAGATGGCGTAGCGACAAACGGTCGAAAAGGCGCGGGTGGGGCGAATTTGTGTCCGCACGGACCCGTAGACTTCTCAATAAGGTTAAACATCGGTTTATCCGGCCGTTAGAGGAGCTGCTATGTACGAGCCTTCGCGTGTTCTTCTGTCATTTCACATTGCAGGATTTCAGTATACCGATGGCGCCTTGGTCTTGGGCGATCTTAAAGCGGGCGATAAACTGACGCTGTGTGCCGAGCGCGATAATCCCCATGACCCCGAGGCAGTTGCGATCTACTATGGCAAGACCAAACTTGGCTACGTTCCGGGAAACGAGGTTGGCCCACTGTCCTTGATGATGTATTACGGCCACGAGGACGTATTTGAGGCCCGCGTGCAACAGGTTGCCCCCGAGCGCAGCCCGTGGCATCAGGTGCGCGTTGGGCTCTATGTGGTGGATGCTCGCTAATCGGTATGGGAGACTGCCATGTTTGATGACGATGACCTGTTCGATCTGACAGACGATCCGTTTGAGTGGGATACGCTACTCGATGACGATGAGTTGGAGCGGGATCGTAAGAAGCGGCAGGGCAAGAACGCCCAGGGTGACGCTTCGAAAAAGCAAGACAAGCGCCGCCGCGGACTGTTCGGCGGGCTCTTTGGCTAACCGCCGCATCGCTGTGTCTGTATACTTAGCACGAGTTGGATGCATTGCGAAATGAGGGCATAGACGATGATGTGGTTTACCGCCGACCTGCACCTGGGCGATACGAATATCTTGCACGACATGGATCGACCGTTTGATTCGGTCGAGGAGATGAACCGCAAGGTCATCGATGCCATCAATGAGTGCGTGGCTGCGGACGACCGCCTCTATATCCTGGGAGACTTTACGTATCGCTTGCCCATGGCGGAGGCGGTGCGCCTGCGCGAGCGTATCGAATGCAAGAATGCGACGCTCATCCGCGGTAACCATGACGGCGACTGGGAAGATTCCGACGCCCCGCAAATTTGGGAAGACGTGCGCGATTACCTGGAGATTGCTCCCGGCTATGCCAAGGGCCATCGTCTGGTTATGAGCCACTACCCCATGCTCAGCTGGAACGGCAAGGCACGTGGCGCCATTATGCTGCATGGGCATATCCACAGCAGGGGTGACCGCACCAACGCACGCAACCGCGATCGCGAGCGCCCGATCCTGCGCTATGACGTTGGCCTTGATGCCAACGACTACAGACCCGTAAGCCGCGATCAAATCCTGGGCTTCTTTGGACTGTAATTCTCGAACCACCACAAAGGGGACAGGCACCTTTGTGGTGGTTCTGGCGCCGTTGCCATTATGGCGGCGGCGCCTTTTTTGTCCGCGTGGCGCGGTAGAGTGTAGGCGGTTGAAATTTGCGTCCATCGAGGAGCTGCTATGAACGAGATCAAGTGCCCGCATTGCGGCGAAGTTTTTAAGGTCGATGCGTCCGGCTATGCGGATATCGTCAAGCAAGTGCGCGATGCCGAGTTCTCGCGCGATCTTGATGAGCGCGTAGCGGCGGCTCGACGCGAGGGCGAGCAGGCGCTGGAGCTTGAGCGTTCGCGTTCGGCGTCTGCCCTGCAGGAGGCGGAGTCTCAACGCGACGCTCAGCTTGTCGAGCAGAAGAACACTGCGGATCAGAAACTGGCGCAAGAGGTTGCCAAGCGCGATGCTGAGCTTGCCGAGCTGCGCGCTAAGCTCGAGGGCGCTGCCGCAGAGCGCGAGAGTGCAAGCCAGCGCGCGGCGGTTGAGGCACGAGCCAATGCTCAAAAAGAGAATGCCGAACTCCAGCGTGAGATTGATAGCCTGCGTGCGCAGCTTGGGCGCAAAGATGACGAAGCAAAGCTTGCCGAGTCGGCGGCGCGCAACGCTGCTCAAAACGATTTAGCTGCACGCGACGCTCAGATTGCCGAGCTGCAGGCCAGGCTTGCCGCGGCGGACAAGGCCCAGGAGATGGCGCTTGCCGCTGCCGCGGCAGAGTCGCAGCGTGAGCTCGATGCCGCTCGCAGCGAGGCCGAGCGCGCGTTTGCTGACTATCGCGCGAAGGTGCAAGAGAAGTTTTCCGCCGCAAAGGCTCAGTCCGAGCAAGAGGCCGAGGGCCTGCGTGCCCAGCTGCGCGAGCAGGAACTGATGGCAAAAATGAACCTGTCAGAGGCGGTCGCCGCGGCAGAGCGAGAGCGCGATGAGGCGCGTGCCAAACTGACGAGCGAGCTGGCGGTGCGCGATTCTCGCGAGGAACAGGTCAAGGCGGCACACGAGCTCGAGCTTGCGCAGGCCAAGCGCGCGAGCGATGACCTGATTCGCTACAAGGACGAAGAGATTGAGCGCCTTAAGGACATGAAGGTCCGCCTGTCCACCAAGATGGTGGGCGAGTCGCTCGAGCAGCACTGCGAGACCGAGTTTAACCGTCTGCGCATGACGGCGTTTCCTAACGCGTACTTCGAGAAGGATAACGATGCGTCCGAGGGCACCAAGGGCGACTTTATCTTCCGCGAGTGCGACGCAAGCGGTAACGAGGTCATTTCGATTATGTTCGAGATGAAAAACGAGAACGACGAGACCGCGACCAAGCACAAAAACGAGGACTTCTTTAAGAAACTCGATCACGATCGTCGCCAGAAAGGCTGTGAGTACGCGGTGCTCTGCACACTGCTCGAGCCCGAAAGCGAGCTCTATAACGCAGGGATAGTCGACGTGAGTTACCGCTATGAGAAGATGTACGTGATCCGCCCGCAGTTCTTCATTCCCATGATCACGCTGCTGCGCAACGCCGCCATGGGTTCGCTGCGCTATAAGCAGGAGCTGGCGGAGTACAAGCAACAGAACATCGACGTCACGAACTTCGAGGCCAAGATGGAGAAGTTCAAGAACGACTTCGGCCGCAACTATGAGCTTGCGAGCCGTAAGTTCCAGACGGCGATCGAGGAGATTGACAAGACGATTAGCCATCTGCAGAAAACCAAGGAGGCATTGCTATCCTCCGAGAACAATTTACGTCTAGCCAACAAGAAGGCCGACGATCTTACCATTCGCAAGCTCACCTGGGGCAACAAGACCATGAAGGCGGCGTTTGACGAGGCGCGCGGGGCTGCGACAGGGGCAAACGATGAGCCCGCCGAGGCGGATTCGTATGAGGTCGAGGATGCCGAGTAGGGGATAGCGTATAGTGCAAAAGCGGGGCCGCTGGCGATATTGCCAACGGCCCCGCTTCGTTCCAGTATGTACGGCTAGTCCTCGAGCAGGTCCTCGATAAAGCCGACGCGGTAGTTTTTGAAGATGACCTCGCCGCCGTCTTGCGTGGCATCCAGGTCGACATCGCCCATGATGCCAAAGTCGTGGTCGCCATCCTCGTCGGCAAAAATCTGGTGCACGTGCCACACGTGATCGGTCTTCTCGTCGCTCCCGTCGATGGTAAACATCGCGGCGCTGCGGGCATCTCCGTCGGTGAGGATTTCCTCGTGCTGCTCATGGTAGGCATCGAGCGCCTTTTGCCAGCGGACCTCGCTCATGCCCCAGTCCTCGTCGAGTTCGCCCAGGTCGCGAACGTGCTCGCGGGCGGCAAGGGTCACGCGGCGGAAGAGTGCGTTGCGCACCAGCAGCGTGCAGCCGCGACGGTCCGCAACGACCTCGTCGATGCCCTGCGGCGGCGCGGCGTCGAGGGCCGCCGGGTTGCCGGCGTTCTCCCACTCGTCCACCAGGCTCGAGTCGACCGAGCGCACCACAAAGCCGAGCCACGAAATGATGTCGCGCAAGCGCTCATCGCGCTTCTCAATGGGCACGGTGCGATCGAGGGAGCGGTAGGCCTCGGCTAGGTAGCGCAGCAGAATGCCCTCGGAGCGGGCGATGCCGAGCTTTTGGATATAGCCCTTAAAGTCGCTCGCGCTCTCCAACATGTCGCGCAGGACGCTCTTGGGCGAGAGCTGGTAGTCGTTGGCCCAAGGTACTTCCTGGCAGTACTTGTCGAAGGCGGCATCGAGCAAATCCTCGAGCGGCTTTTCGTAGGTGACATCCTGGATGCGCTCCAAGCGTTCCTCATATTCGACGCCGTCGGCTTTCATCTCGGCCATAGCGCGGTCGCGCGCGGCGCGCTCCTGCGCGCGCAGCACCTGCTTGGGATCCTCGAGCGTAGCCTCGACCATTGAGATCAGATCCATGGTATAGGTCTCACTCTCGGGGTCGAGCAGCTCCAGCGCGGCAAGCAAAAACGGCGAGAGCGGCTGGTCGAGCGCAAAGTCCTCGGGCAGATCGACCGTCAGTGCATAGTCGATGTCTGGCGCGGCGTCAGTCGGGGCGTCGGGCGCGGGCGGCACCTCGGTGCGAACGACGACGCCGGAATCGATGAGCGTGGCGAAGATTTCGTCGGCGCGAACCTCGAGCTTGGCCTTTTCCTCGGGGGTCTGCAAGCTCGTCTCGATGAGGTCGTGTACGCGGACTCGGGCATCGCCGCCCTGCTCGACCACGCTAATCACCATGGAGTGCGTGATGCGAAGGCGCGGCTTGAGCGTCTCGGGCTGCGTCTCGATCAGGCGCTCAAAGGTCTGCTTGTTCCAGGTGACAAAGCCCTCGGGGGTCTTCTTCTTTTTAATCTTGCGGAGCTTCTTGGGGTCGTCGCCCGCCTTGGCCATGAGTTTGGCGTTCTCGATCTCGTGCTCCGGGGCCTCGGCGATGACCATGCCCTCGGTATCGAAGCCCGAGCGGCCGGCGCGACCGGCAATCTGATGGAACTCGCGGGCGCGCAGGCGACGCATCTTGTAGCCGTCGAACTTGGTGAGCGCGGTGAGTACCACGGTGTGGATGGGTACGTTGATGCCGACGCCGAGCGTATCGGTGCCGCAGATGACGGGCAGCAGGCCCTGCTGCGCCAGGCGCTCCACCAGCAGGCGATAGCGCGGCAACATGCCGGCATGGTGCACGCCGACGCCGCATCCAAGCAGGCGTTTGAGAATCTTACCAAAGGCCGTGGAGAAGCTCGTCCCCTTTGCCGCTTCTTTGATGGCCTCGCGCTGCTCCTTGCTGGCGATGCCAAAATTGGCGAGCGACTGTGCCGTTGCAAGGGCGGCATCCTGGCTAAAGTGCACGATATAGAGCGGGGCCTCGCCGCGGCGCATGGCGAGCTCGACCGTGCCCTCGAGGGAGGTCGTCACGTAGTCGTAGCTCAGCGGCACGGGGCGCGGGGCATCGACGACCAAGTCGCAGGTAGCACCGGTGTGTTCCTCGAGTGAGGCGGCGATGGCGGTGACATCGCCGAGCGTGGCGCTCATGAGCATAAACTGCGTGTGGGGCAGGGTGAGCAGCGGCACCTGCCAGGCCCAGCCGCGGTCGGGGTCGGCAAAGTAGTGGAACTCGTCCATGGCCACGCAGCCCACATCGGCGTCCTCACCCTCGCGCAGTGCGTCGTTGGCAAGGATCTCTGCCGTGCAGCAGATGACGGGCGCCTTGGTATTGATATGCGTGTCGCCGGTAATCATACCGACGTTGTCGCGGCCGAGTACCTGCACCAGATCGAAGAACTTTTCGCTGACCAGGGCCTTGATGGGCGCCGTGTAATAACAGCGCTTGCCCTGTGCCATGCCCATAAAGAGCATGCCCAGCGCGACGAGCGATTTACCCGATCCGGTCGGTGTTCCCAAAATGACGTGATCGCCGGCAGCCAGGTCCATGAGGGCCTCTTCTTGGTGATCCCACAGTTCAATGCCGCGATCGCTCGTCCATTCAAAGAAGCGTTCGAAGGCTTGATCGGGCGTGAGCCACGGTTCGGGCTCGCTGCCGTCCTCGGGCTCCCACCAGGTGGGGGAGAGCGCGCCGAGCGAGCCAAACTCGGCTTCGGTTCCCGTGCCGCCCGAGAATGAGCTGGCGGCGCCGGCGCCGGAGACGGTGCTGGCGGCGGTATCTGTCGTGGTCTGTGCCATGTGGTTGCTTTCTCTCGCGATTGTCCGCCAACTATTATGGCGTAGCGGCGCATCGATGCGTTTGCAGGCAAGAAAATGCAGGAAATGGGCGTTCTGCCCGGCCGTTTGGTGCAGTTGCCAGCTAAGTGAGTAGACTTTTTGCGATGTCGCGAGCACATGGATTTTGCACAAGGGTTCTATCTGCGGTTTTAGTTTTCGTTATGCGGGTTGTGCTTGGCTATTGCAAAAAAGTCTACTCACTTAGGTTTGAGGGTTGTTTGCTGGCGCCTATTCGCGCTTATTTGCTGACGCCGCGACCATCAGAAGCCCCTAGGACTCTTGCGGCAGGCGCTTCTTGCCCTTGCGGGCACGGTTTCTGAAGTTCTCGACGGCCTCTTCCATGCCGAGAGGCACGTAGGTGCTGTCTCTTATACACATCTCCGAGCCCACGAGACATGCGC
>USPH01000014.1 GCA_900556515.1 uncultured Collinsella sp. | reverse complement strand
GAGTACGCTATCGGCGAGCGCGCCCATCAGTCCCGATTTGGACCCGCCGTATACGAGCGCGTGTCCGTTGGCGCCAATCCAATTGCCCAGCTCCTGCACTGCGGGCAGAAACGCCGGGTCGTTGCCGACGCTCGCGCCCAGGTAGACGGTGATGTTCATATGCAATCCCCCTCGTCGTGACGCGCGGCACCCGTTCTATCGTTGCCGGCGACGGTATTCGCGCACGCGGCGCGACAAATCGGCGAGCTCATCGCGGTCGAGTTCTTCCAAATGCTCAAGATCGTCCATAAAGCGCGCCATGGTGTCCTTTTGGCGCATCTTGATAAGCGTATTGCAGTAGTTCACCGCCACGCCCGTAAGCATGGCGATATAGAAGATACTGATGACGCTTAGGATAACGGTAATGCCGCGGGCAACCGGCGTTTCAGCGGGGATATCGCCAAAGCCAATCGTCGAGACCGTCTCAAAGCTAAACCAGAGACCATCGCCAAACGTGAGGGTCGTGGGCTCGGACAGCAAGACAGCCGTCGAGCAAAGCAGATAGAAAATAAGAAACAGGCCCGTAATGCGTGCAAAGCCAGCCTGTCGCAGCACATCGGCAAGCGTCCTGAGCTTTTTCATCGCGACCCCTTCCACGGACAACCAATCACGTTCGCTCGGTATTGTCCCACGCCTCCCCAGCAAACGGAACTAGTCATTTAAGAACGTCCCCGATGACTGCCGGGCGGGAGCGTTTAGCGGTACAGCTGCCGACTGGGCAGGCTGAGCTGGAATCCTTATGCGGTAATGTCTCGATTCGTTAGGATTGCATGTGAGAGCTTCCGCTGTCCTTCGTTCAGTTATATATCGCACCCTGGCCGTCGCGCTTGCCGCGCTTGCCGTGCTGAATTCCATCGCGCCTGTCCAGGCTTTTGCCGATGACTCTAGTCAGCAGGTCAAAACGGTCCGCGTTGGTTGGCTCGTCAACAACGAGGGCTTCCAGGACGGCACCCCCGGCGAGCGTCTCTCGGGATGGGGTTACGAGTACCTCCAGACCCTCTCGTACTACACACCCGGCTGGCAGTACGAATACGTCTCCGGCACCTTCACCGAGCTTATGGAGAAGCTCGAAGCCGGCGAGATTGACCTCATGCCAAACATCTCCTACTCCGAAGAACGCGCCCAAAAACTGCTCTTCTCATCGAACCCCGAGGGCACCGAGCGCTACTACATCTATGCCAGGCCCGAGCGCGACGATCTGGCCAAGGGTGACCCCCGAGCGCTCCAAGGCCTTACCATCGGCTGCAACCCCGGCGTTATGCAAACCTTCGTTGGCCAGCAATGGCTCGCCAACGAAGGAATCGCCTGCACATACAAGGAGTATGACGGAAACTCCGTTCTCTTTGATGCGCTGGCAAACGGCGAGGTCGATGCCGTCATCATGAACGACACGACCTCGTCGCCCAGTGCCTCCCCCATGTTCTACATTGGGTCGAGCGACTACTATTTTGCCGTCCCCAAAAGCCGCCCCGACCTGATGGACGACATCAATGCCGCCATGACAGCAATCGCCCGCGTCAACCCACGCTATAACGACGAAGTCAAATCTCACTACTCGGCCCAAAACAGCGGTTCATCATCGCTCAACGGCCCCGAATGTTCCTGGCTCAAAGCAAACAACAACACCATCACGCTCGGCTACATTACGGGCAAACTCCCCTACTGCAACGAAGACGAAGACGGCAAAATGGAAGGCTCGCTCGCATCGCTTGCGACGACGCTACACGATAAATTTGGCATTACGGTCAAAACCGTCGCCTTTGATAGCTACAAGATGATGTCAAAGGCCCTGTCAGAGGGAAGCATAGACGTTGCGCTGCCGGCATACCGAGATTACTGGTTTGCCGAGCAATCAGGCGTTGTGCAGTCGGTATCGTTGGGGACCATGTCCCTCACCGCCATCCACACCGGCAGTAACCTGAAAAAAGACCTTCAGAACATCGCCTGTACCAAATCATCGTTTGTCAACCGAAATGCACTTGAAAGTCTATTCCCCACAGCGACCGTAACCGAATACCAATCCGACGATGAAGCGTTCGACGCCCTCAGGAAGGGAACGGCGCGCTGCATCGTCGCTCCCAGTTCACGCGTAAAAACCATCGGTGACCGTTATGATCTCGAGGACTGCGAGACGGTCGAGCTCCCTGACACCTGTGACCTCGCGTGCTTGATGTCGCGCGGCAAGCCCGAACTGCTGGGAATCATCAACAAGGGCATCATCAATGCCGGAGAATCGCTCTCCGCAAGTAATTACTCCTCCACGTCGTACACGGCCCAGGAATCCAACACGCTTCAATTCCTTTATCGCAACCGCACCGCCATTGCAGCTACCCTCATCGGTATGTTGTCGGTCGGCATCGTCCTGCTCATCTGGGCGCTCGTGCGCGCTCGAACCGAGCGCAAAAAAGCCGATGCTGCCAACGCCGCTAAGACGGCATTCCTCACGCGCATGAGCCACGACATCCGTACGCCGCTCAACGGTATCCTGGGCCTTATCGAAATTGAAGAATTGAAGGAAGGCGATATGCAAGTCGCCCGCGAGAGCCGTGCCAAGGCGCGCGTTGCCGCCAATCACCTGCTCTCGCTGATCAACGACATCCTCGAGATGGGAAAAATCGAAGACCGCAAGCTAACACTGGAACATGCGCCTTTTAACCTCAAAGAGCTTTGTGATGATACGCTGGTGCTGTGCAAGCTCCGCGCGTCCAGTAACGGCATCACAATGCAGGACAATAGTCTGCCGTACGCCACGGGGCCATACGTAATCGGCAGTCCCACCCATATCCGACAGGTCATGATCAACCTGTTAGACAACAGCATTAAGTACAACAAGCACGGCGGCTCCGTCACCTTTAGTTCACAGACCAAGCCACTCGATAACGGGCGCGCGCTCTTTTGCTTTAGCGTTTCGGATACCGGCATTGGCATGGCTCCCGAGTTTTTAAAGCATATCTATGAGCCGTTTGCCCAAGAAGGTGACGATGCGCGCAGCAAGTTCCAAGGAACCGGCATGGGCATGCCAATCGTCAAGTCGCTTATTGAACTGATGGGCGGCACCATCGAAGTCACCAGCGAACTCCATGTGGGCACCACGTTCTACGTGGAAATTCCGCTCGATATCGACAAGAACCCCCGGGCGCGGGCGAATACGGTCGAGAGGGCGCTCGACTGCTCGCTCGCCAACATGAACGTGCTGCTCGCCGAGGATAACGAATTGAATGCCGAGATTGCCCAGGCGCTGCTAGAATCCGAGGGCGTCGTGGTCACCCGCGCCGCCAACGGCAACGAGGTCGTCGATCTGTACCTGTCGCATCCCGCCGGCAGCTTCGATGCGATCCTGATGGACATTATGATGCCGGACATGGACGGCTACGAGGCAACCCGCGCGATTCGTCTGAGCGAGAAGGTCGATGCAGCCGATATCCCCATCATCGCGCTCACCGCCAATGCCTTTGCCGAGGACGCCAAGGCGGCACACGACGCCGGCATGAACGCCCATCTGTCCAAACCGCTCGACTTTAACAAGCTCAAAAACATACTCGCCCGCATCAAGAAAAACGGATCCGTTTCGCTATAGTTTGTGCTCAACCACCACGCACGACCAGAAAGGAAGCCAACGATGTTTAGGCCCTTACGTCGAAAGAAACGCGCCATCACTGACGAGGAAGCGCGCGAACTGCTCGCCACCTGCAAGCGCGGCGTCTTTGCCGTCAACGGCGACGATGGCTACCCGTACGCCATTCCCGTCAACTACTTCTTTGACGCCGAGCACGACAAGATCTATTTCCATGGCGCCAAAGCCGGCCACAAGGTCGACGCACTCAAGCGCGATGACAAGGTCTGCTTTACCGTATACGGCAACGAGTGGTACCAGGACGGTGACTGGGCTCCCTACGTTATGAGCACCGTCGTCTTTGGCCGTTGTCGCCTGGCGAATGACACCCCCGCGTTTATCGAGGACAAAGTCCGCCAGCTCGCCCTTAAGTACTACCCTTCTGCCGAAGAAGTCGAAGAGGAAATCGCCAAAGACATCAAGGGCGTCCAGCTCTACGAGATTTCGATTGAGCATCTTTGCGGCAAGCAGATTCAAGAAAAGTAAGCCCCTCAGCAGGCCTCATCAATAACAATATGGCCCAGTTCCAACCCACCTTGGAACCGGGCCATATGCTTATGAAGCATCGGCGGCGATGTGCGCTAGCGCCTCGACGAGCTCTTGCGAGCTCACAGGTTTGCTCAGGTGCGCGTTCATGCCCGCCTCACGCGAAAGCCTACGGTCGTCGGCAAAGGCGTTGGCGCTCACGGCGATAATCGGCGTGGTCGCGGCATCCTCGCGATCGAGTGCTCGAATCTGACGCGTGGCCTCAAGGCCATCGATACCGGGCATCATGATGTCCATCAACACCGCGTCGTACTCGTACGGCGCGCTCGCGGCAAACATCTCGACGGCAGACTCGCCATCCTTAGCATGCGTCACGATGGCACCGGCACGGCTGAGCGTAAACTGCGCGATCTCGGCATTCAGATCGTTATCCTCTACGAGCAAAACGCGCAGGCCCTGGAGCGCATCGCCATCGCCCGCACCTACGCGAACTGCCTGAAGAATCTCGGAGCGGTCGCACTTCTCGAACGGTAGGCGGATGGTAAACGTCGTCCCCTGCCCCAAGACACTCGTAAAGTTCATGGTTCCGCCCATAAGCTCGACCAACTGTTTTGCGATAGGCGCGCCCAGGCCAGTTCCCGATGAAGCGCCTTCCACCTGTTGCTCCTCGCGACAAAACGGCTCGTAGAGGTGCTGTTGGAACTCCTCGCTCATACCAATACCGTTGTCGGCGATCGTGTATTCATAGACGGGGACGCCATCTACAGGCTCCACCTCGCGGCACACCAGGCGGACATAGCCGCCCTGGCGGTTGTACTTGACGGCATTGCCGGCAATATTGAGCAACAAACGCTTGAGGTGCGTCACGCTCACCCGCGCATAGGGATGATTAAGCGTCTGCTGGTCGGAGATAATTGTCACCAGACGCTCCTCGGCCTGGCGCTCCAGAATATCGCGCACTTCACAGTTGAGGGCCACCAAATTTATGGGTACGAGGTTCAGGTCGACCTGCCCGCTCTCCAGGCGACTCATATCGAGCGCCTCGTTGGCAAGGTCGAGCAGCAGTCCCGATGCCGTCCAGATCTTTGAGCGGCACTCAGTCTGCTTTTGCAGATCGTCCGCATTGGCATCGCCAACCTCGACCATGCCGCGAATGCCGTTGATGGGCGTGCGCAGATCGTGGCTCATGCGACGCAGAAACTCCGTCTTTGCCGAGTTGGCAGACGAGGCCTCACGCGCTGCCTTTGCCAGTTTGTCGCCATAGCCGCGCTCCTGCTGCAGCAAGTCCGTCAAACGTCGGCGATCAGCGCGGCGACGCACCGTCACAACAACGGCTATAACACCGCCGTAGAGCACCAGCACGCCGGCGGCAACAGCCGCGGCGACCTCAAAGTAGCGCTGCGCCGAGGCATAGGTGTACACATAGAATTTGTGCGCTTTTCCAAATGTGCCCAAATACCACTCGCCGTCGGCGTTAACCAATCTGACCTTACCAGCCAGGCATCGATCCTTAATACCGTCGACAATGAAGACATCCGTCACAGGCAGATCGAACACGCCCAATACGGTGGGTTCAACGGCATTGGTCGCAACGACCTTGCCGTCGCTTTCGATCACGATATTGCCGCTATCGATGGTTTCATAGCCATCAAGCAAGCTCTGCAGTTTGAGTGTATTGCTTACAACCGCCTTCGCGCTCTGATGCCTTACCGCGATAACGATGCCCTCGCCATCCTGCCGAGTCACGCAGCCAATGTCTGCGACCGAATCATCCGCAAGCGTGATGCGGGCGGTATAGGACTTAAGCGGATGAGTTGCCACCTCAAGCACGGGTGATTCTTTGAGATACGTAGCGAGCGACCCGTAGTCCACATCGCCCGTCGAGGACTCGGACACCAAATTGCCCGATGCGTCCGTCACGATCAGCGCGCTCACGTTGAACTGATCGGCATATTGCTCCAGCATGGCGTTATCCACCGAACCGTCGCGCTCCATATCGCGAGCCGCCTCTCCGGCAATCTCCATAACGCGAATCAGGTTTTTGGTCGTATAGGCGCTGTTAAATGCATCGTAGGAAAGGCTCTGCGTCGCCACGTAATCGACAACGTCGGCAAAGCGCTGCTCGGCTTGGGCCGTCGTGTAACCGTAGCTCATCATGCCGGCAACAACCGAGAGCGCTATCCCCAGCAGAGCGACAAGGAGCCATGCCCCTGCCGAACGATTGCCCCGCTCCTGAGCAGCGTGGTCGGGCGCATCGATCATGACAGGCCCTCCATATTCAAAAATGGCGAAGGATCATCGAAGTACTTTGACACCAGGCGTTCCATGGTGCCATCGGCAAGCATTTCTTGGTAGGCATGAGTGAGCTTGACGTCGATGCCACGCGTATCGTTGATATCGAAAGCGGTGCCCAAACCGACCTCTAGCAGCGGCTCATCCAAAATGCGATATGTCACACCATAGTCTTTTTCGTAGGTGAGGAACGAGGACTCATGCGCGGCGATAGCGTCGACCAGGCCCTCGACGAGCGCCGGGTTCAGGTATGAACCGTCCGAAAAGCTGTAGAGTTCCTTGATCTGCGGAACGTTTTCATTTATGCGATTGAGCAAAATGTCCTCGGGCTTGGTGGTGGACTGAACCGCCACGATCTTATCCTCAAGATCGGCAAGCGTGTAGATATCGCTCTGGGGATCGACCGCGACCACCTGGCGGCTCGCAAGGTACGGGCCGGCCCAACGATATTCGTTTTCGCGACCCGTCATACTAAAGCTGCCCATGACACAATCGAGTTCGCCGCTCGCCAGCAGCTCCTTCTTCTTTTCCCAGTCAATCAGCTGGTATTTTGGCTTGTAACCAATGCGAGCCAAAGCCTCGGTCAATATCTCGACATCCAGGCCAACGATATCGCCGTACTCGTCGGTATACACAAACGGTGGATAGAGGTCGCTTCCGACGTTGAGCGTCTTAAGGTCGTCGTCTTTGACTTGCGAGGCGTCCAGACCTTCTAATGCAGACGTCGAGGCTCCGTCATTCGACCCGGAGCAGCCAGCTATCGCTACGACAAAGACGCTCGCCACTGCAAGCGCAACAAACAACGAAATGGCAACCGAGCGACGGGATCTTTTCATCGAGCTCCATACGATCCTGTTTACAGACTGAAATGGTTAAAGATAATAGCAAACAAAACCACACGAGTGCCCAATTGTTACAGGCGCTTTACCGTGTGGGACCTTCCAGCCGACTTGGCAGAAGGCCCCGCATGCAGTGCTCACTTACCGTGCATTAAAAACGTAGCGGTCCAGGCGGTCGCACGCCTCCCTTACGCGCGAAAGCGGCAGCGCCAGATTCACGCGAATGTGGCAGGGTCCGTGGAACGGGCGGCCGTCCTGATACCCCACGCCCACGCGTGCCCCCTCATCGAGCAACCACTGAATATCGCGGCCATGCTCTCGGCACCACTCGGTGCAGTCCAGAAACACCATGTACGTGCCCTGCGGACGTGAATAGGACACGCCCTCAAAATGCTCGTCCACGTAATTGCAGAAGTACTCGATATTGCCGGCAAGCACCTGATTGAGCTCGTCCACCCACTCATAGCCCTGCGGCTGGTAGGCACCGATAAGCGCATGCATGGAGAGGACGTTCATCTCGTTGTAGTGGGTCTTGTTGGACACGGCGCAGATGCGGTCACGCAGCGTCTCGTTGTAGACAATGTGGTAGCTGCCGACAAGGCCCGCCAGGTTAAACGTCTTGCTCGGCGCATAGAGGGCAACCGTGCGCATGCGGGCATCCTCGCTCACCGACTGCGTCGGGATGTGCTTGTGCCCCGGCAGGATGATATCGGACCAAATCTCGTCCGAAATCACCACGCAATCGTGCTGGCGATAGATGTCCATGGCGCGCTCGATCTCGTCGCGTTCCCATACGCGGCCGCAGGGATTGTGCGGCGAGCAGAACACCGCGGCATGGATGTGGTTTTGGGCGAGCTTGTGCTCCATGTCCTCAAAGTCCATACGCCACACGCCCTGGTCGTCAAGCTTAAGCGGGCTGTGGACAATGTGATAGCCCGCGGCCTCAATGGACTTGGTAAAGCCGATGTAGGTAGGGCTGTGGACCAGCACCGCATCGCCCGGCTGGACATACGCGCGCAGCGTCGACACGACGCCGCCCAGCACGCCGTTTTCGTAGCCGATATGTTCAGGGCTCAAACCTTCGACGCCATTGCGGCGGTTCTGCCATTCGATGATGCGATCGAAGTACTCAGCGCGCGGGTTAAAGTAGCCAAACATGGGGTGCTGGGCACGCTGAATGATGTGTTCCTGGACCGTGGGCACCGTGGCAAAATTCATGTCGGCCACCCACATGGGGATGCGGTCGAAGCCCTCGTCGGGTGCGTTCGGGGCCATACCGGGGATCTCACCCCAAGAGTCAACAGCGATAGAGTCCATGCCGTGGCGGTCGATAAGCGAGCTAAAGTCGTATTTCATGCTGAGCCCCCGTGCAAAGTTGATTGTTTTGGTAGGCGTTATTGTCCACCAGCGTGGGCGGTTTTGGCGCGGGGTTTGGCGCTTAATTTGACGGGTACGGACGAATGGCTGGTTAGTCTTGCGCGTCGTTGACGGCAACTACGGTTAGCTGGGTTTCATCGACCGCAAACGATATGTCGAGCCCGGCGTAAGCCAAGTGATAAACGCGGTTTGGCTCGTGCTTGCTGCCTGCGCGGCGTGGATCTTGGCGAAGGACCTCGACCAAGCCGGGGAGCTTTGCGGGCGGGACCATATCCTGCAGCGCTTGCGGGAACTCAACATCGATCTCTTGCCACGGAGCATCCTCAATCCAGCCGCCCGTCGCATCCGGGTGACAGTCGGCAAATGGAATGTAAGGCTTGATATCGTAGATGGGCGTGCCATCGCGCAGGTCGGCCCCCAACACATGGATGATGGGGCCATCGTCGGTAAGCTCCACGCGATCAAGCTTGACGCAGGTGAGCCCGATGGGATTAGGGCGAAACGGACTGCGCGTGGCAAACACTCCCACACGTTCGGCTCCGCCCAGACGCGGCGGGCGCACGGTTTTCGACCATTTTGCGTTGGTGCCGGACCTGTCCTGCGTTTTAGCGTCGACGGCAATATCCTTAGCCGTGCCGCCGGGCGTTCCGTTTTCGAAGCGCCACAGCAGCCACAGGTGAGAGAAGGAGTCCAGGCCCTCAACCGCTGCATTGGAGGCAAATTCCGGCTCAAAAAAGATTCGTCCCTGCAGATGGGGCGCCAAAAAGCTGTTGCGCGGAATGCCGAACTTCTGCGGCAGGTCGGTATGTATGCGTGCGATAGGTTCCATGCCGGTCATTGTACGGCATGGAGGCGTGGGGCGTTGCGCGCAATTCTTCGCCGCGGTCCCCCGTCGTGCAACCAACGGTTGCTTGGAAGGGCGCCTGCCGCCGCGTATGCTTAAGCCATCAACCAGCAGAAAGGAGCCGCTATGGCCTTTGCAGAAAAGCTCATTGCTGTCCGTCGCGCCCATCACCTTACCCAAGAGCAGCTTGCCGCTAAGCTCTTCGTCACACGCCAGGCCATCAGCCGGTGGGAGCGCGGCGAGGTCACACCGGGCATCGACATGATGAAGCTCATCGCCGCCGTAACCGGAGAACCGCTGTCCCACCTGCTCGAAATGCCTGAGCACTATTGCCAGAGCTGCGGCATGATACTCACGCCCGACGACTGCGGCACCGATGCCACGGGCACCGCGACCGATCATTACTGCAAGTGGTGCTACGACCACGGCAAGTACACCTATGACACCACCATGGAGGCAATGATTGAGGATTGTGCCCCGCGCCTGGCACAAAACACCGGCATGTCGCTCGACGAAGCCGTCTCGCTCATGGGCGCCGTCCTGCCGCAACTGGAGCGCTGGCGCACCGTGCAGGAAAACGAGGCGCGCTACGGTGCCGAGGCGCGGGCGCGCTACGGCGATGAGGCTATCGATGCAGCAAACGAAGCGTTGCTGGACATGGACCCCGAGACATGGAACGACATGAAGGAACTTGAACGCGCTATTCTGGGCCAGCTCTCGATTGCCATGGGCATTGGCGACCCAGAGAGCAACGAGGCTCGTAAGCTTGTCGCGATGCATCGTCGCTGGATTGCTCTCAACTGGGGATGCGAGCCCCAAGACGAGGCGTACCTGGGCCTCGCCCACGGTTATCTTGCCGACCAGCGCTTTGTTGACTACTACGACAAGCCCTGCGGCACCGGAGCCACGGCGTTTCTGGTCCAGGCCATCGAGTCATCGTTGACGCGCGCATAGACCGCGGCGGCTTTGGGTATTTCAATCGAAACCTCAACCGATTGGAGACCTATGGCTACTAATCATGAGCTCGCGCTGTACGTTATGACCGGCTGCCCGTATTGCTTAAAGGTCAAGCACTTTTTGGCCGATAACGGCGTGACCATTCCCGAGCGCAATATCTCGACCGATTCCGATGCCGAACAGATACTCATCGCCGTCGGCGGAAAACGCCAGGTTCCCTGCCTGTTCATCGACGGCAAACCACTCTACGAATCGAGCGACATCATCGCGTGGGTGCAGGAAAACCTGCTCTAGTACGCACGCTCTGTCCGTCCAGGGCCCCAACCCATACGACCCAAACATGTACACCAACATCCAAAGTCGACATTTTTCGACATCTTTGGATGCTGGTGTACAGCTTTTGCGGGTAGTCATCGGGGACGTTCTTAAATGCCTAGTCGCTAAAGAACGTCCCCGATGTCTAACTAGCCGCGGAAGCGGGCTGCGGATGCGAGCGGTTGCTCGCGGAAGACGCGGTCGACGGCGGCGCGGTATTCGTCGACCTTCTTGGTCTTGCGCACGATCTTATGGACGGTGGCGGGATCGGCGAAAGCGCACTTGGCGTAGAACCACCACTCCTTCATGCGAAAGACCGCGTTGCCGCCAATCTCTTCTGCATAGGCCGCGAACAGCGTGTCATGGAAACGTTGCAGCTCGGCGACGGTGGCGGCAGGGCCGCCGTTTACCATGCGTGCCAGCGCAGGGTTTGCAAGCAGACCGCGGCCCAGCATTACATGGCGCGTGTCGGGATAGGCAGCAACCAGCGCATCCATGTCCTCGAGGTCAAAAATGTCGCCGTTATAGGCTACCGGGAACGGCGCCCGCTCAAGCGTCTCGCCATAATACTCTTTGCGCGGCGAGCCCGTATAGCGATCCTTTTGCACGCGCGGATGCACGATCAGCTCGGCAAGCGGCATACGACAGTAGAGATCGAGCACGCGCTCGTACTCAGCATCGCTCTCAAGCCCCAGCCTGGTCTTTACCGACACCGGCAGTGGTGAGCGCTCGCACACGTCGCTCAAAAACACCTCGAGCTCATCCAGGTTGCGCAAGAAACCCGAACCCTTGCCCTTGGCAACGACTGTTCCCGAGGGACATCCCAAGTTGAGGTTGACCTCGTGGTATCCCATGTCGGCGAGCACCTGTGCCGCCCACACAAACTCATCCGCGTTCTTGGACATGAGCTGAGGCGCCACGTTAAGCCCCTGGTTATTGGCAGGATCGACCTCCTTAAACGCCTTGCCGCCAAAGCGATTGCCCACCCGCGGCGGCGGCAAAAACGGCGTGTAGTAGCAGTCGAGCGCACCAAAGCATTCTGCATGCACGCGGCGGAACACATGCCCGGTAATCCCCTCCATGGGGGCCAGCGATAGAATCATCAACATCAACTTTCAAATCAATGTGACAAAGGGACCGTCCCTTTGTCACATTTGTACATCATTCGAGTGTTTATTTTGGCACAGCGGCGCAGGCAATCCCATGCATGTTATTCGTCCTTGGGCAGCGGCTTCATGCTCCAAAAGATGACGTTCATAATGATGACAATCACCAGGACAACACCATTGGCCACCCAAAAGCCCATGTTGAGCCCAAGCCACTCCGTAGTCCCAAACAAATCGATCCAAATCTGAGCCCAGTTCATGTGAACGCTCCTCTCTACATCGAAGTCACTACAGCAGCTCGCCGTAACGCTTGACATAGGCCTTCTTAAGGCTCGTCGCCAGCGCCATGTACAGCAAGATGCACGGAATCAGGAACAAGAAGTACTCGATGGGCAGTGCTCCCAGACCCAGCGTGGGGCCAAGCGGGCTAAACGGGATCAGCGTGAGCAGTGCAATGCCGGTCATCGTGAGCAGCATCACCGGAGCCGAGGCACGACTCTGGATAAACGGCAACTTGGGCGTGCGAATCATATGGATAACCAAAGTCTGGCTCCACATGGATTCGACGAACCAACCAGCCTGGAACAGCGCGATGTAGGCCAGCTGCATCTGCTCCAGCGCGGCACCCGAGTAGACGCTCGCCAGCTCGTTGAACAGTACACCGTGGCTCACAAACAGGGGGCAGAAGACAAAGTACATAAAGATGTAGGTCATAAAGTCGAAGATGGAGCTGGTGGGCCCAATCCAGATCATGAACCTGCCGACACTCGAGGCATCCCAGGCCTGTCTCTTAT
>USPH01000013.1 GCA_900556515.1 uncultured Collinsella sp. | reverse complement strand
GGGCCGCAGAGCAAAAACGGGGGCGCAGGTTGTCCTGCGCCCCCGTTTTTGGGTATTGCGGTTGTTTGCCGCCGGTTTTACGCCGCCTCGTCGAACTGCGAGTTGTACAGGTCGGCGTAGAAGCCGCCCTGGGCGAGCAGTTCGTCGTGTGTGCCCTTCTCGACGATGTCGCCGTCACGGATCACCAAGATTACGTCGGCGTTGCGGATCGTGGACAGGCGATGCGCGATGACAAAGCTCGTGCGGCCCTGCATCAGCGCATCCATGGCGCGCTGGATGAGCTCCTCGGTGCGGGTATCGACGTTGGAGGTCGCCTCGTCCAAAATCAGCGCCGGGCGGTCGGCCAAAATGGCACGGGCGATGGTCACGAGTTGGCGCTGGCCCTGTGAGAGGTTGGTGCCCTCCTCATTGATCATAAAGTCGTAGCCGCCGGCGAGCGTATGGATAAAGTGGTCGCAGCGTGCGGCGCGCGCGGCGGCCTCGACCTCGGCGTCAGTCGCATCGGGACGTCCGTAGCGGATGTTCTCGCGGATGGTGCCGTTAAACAGCCAGGTATCCTGCAGCACCATGGCAAACTCGCCGCGCAGTGCCGCGCGGTCCCAGTCGCGCACGTCGACGCCCTCGACGCGCAGCGAACCGTCATCCACGTCGTAGAAACGCTGCAGCAGCTTAATGAGCGTGGTCTTGCCGGCGCCGGTGGGGCCGACGATGGCGATGGTCTGACCGGGCTGCGCCTCGCAGCTAAAGTCGTGGATGATGGTCTTGTCGGGCGTGTAGCCAAACTTGACGTGGTCGAACTCAACGTGGCCGGGGCGCTTCTCGGGAATCTGCGCGTCGGCTTTCTGTTCCTCCTCGGGCGCGGCCAGGAACTCAAAGACGCGCTCGGTGGCGGCGGCCATCGACTGCATCGTGTTGCTCACGTTGCCCAGCTGCTGCACCGGCTGCGTAAAGTTGCGCACGTACTGGATAAAGCTCTGGATGTCGCCGGGCGTGGCATTGCCGGTCAGCGCGAGCTGTGCGCCCACCACGACAACGCCCACGTAGCCCATGTTGCCCACCAAGCTCATAAGCGGCATCATCAGGCCCGACAGGAACTGCGAGCGCCAACCGCTCACAAACAGTCGGTCGTTTTGACGGTCGAACTCCTCGATCGAGGCCTCGGCGCGGTCAAACACCTGAATGACGTTCTGGCCGGCAAAATCCTCCTCGATAATGCCGTTGACGGTGCCCAGGACCTGCTGCTGCTCGCGGAAGTACGGCTGCGAGAAGTGAATCATCACCATCAAGATAATCGCGGCGGCCGGCAGCGTGAGCACGGTGACGCCGGTAAGCGGCAGACTAATCGACAACATCATGACGAGCACGCCGATAATCTGCGTCACCGACGTAATAAGCTGCGTCACGCTCTGATTGAGTGACTGACCCAGCGTATCGACGTCGTTGGTGATGCGGCTGAGCACATCGCCCTTGCTGTGACCGTTAAAGTAGCTCATCGGCACGACGGCAATCTTGGCGGCGATCTCCTTGCGCATGCGGTAGCAAATCTTTTGCGTGACGCCGGTCATGAGCCAGCCCTGGATGAGGCTGCAGATAGAGCTCGCCAGGTACAGGCAGAGCAAAAAGCCGAGCGTCTTGGCGATCCAGTTAAAGTCGACATCGCCGGTACCGTTGACTTTGGCAACCAGGCCCTCAAACAGCTTGGTCGTAACCTGGCCGAGCACCTTGGGCCCCACAATGTTAAAGATGACCGAGCACACGGCAAAGGCGACGGCGGCAAACACGGCAATCTTGTGCTGGCCAATATAGCCGAGCAGCTGCCTCATGGTGCCTTTAAAGTCCTTGGCCTTTTCGCCGCGACGCATGCCGCCCATGCGGCCCATGGGTCCACGCTGACGGGTGGGCTTGGGAATTTGGGTCTTGGTCTCGTCTGCCATTAGCGCTCGCCTCCTTCCATAACGGCTGCAATTTCTTCTTGGGTAAGCCCCAGCTCCTCGGCGGAAAGCTGCGACTGTGCGATTTCCAGGTACGCCGGGCAGCTGCGCAGTAGCTCCTTGTGCGTGCCGGTGCCCACTACGTGACCGTCGTCGAGTACGATGATCTGGTCGGCGTGCATGATGGTCGCGATGCGTTGTGCCACGACCACGAGTGCGGCGTCGGTGACGTTTTTGGCCAGCTCCTCGCGCAGGCGCGCGTCGGTCTTGTAGTCAAGCGCACTAAACGAGTCATCAAACACCACGACCTCGGGCTTTTTGGCCAGGGCGCGGGCGATGGCCAGGCGCTGGCGCTGACCGCCCGAGACATTGGAGCCGCCCTGGCTGATGGGGGAGTCGTAGCCGCCCTCGCGCTCGGCGATAAAGTCCTCGGCCTGGGCGATGCGTGCCGCCCGGTACATGTCCTCGTCGCTCACCATGTCGCCGGCAAACTTAAGGTTGCTCTCGACGGTGCCCGAGAACAGGCGTCCCTGCTGCGGGATATAGCCAATGCGGCGGCGTAGCTCGGAAAGGGTCATGTCGCGCACATCGATGCCGTCGAGCGAAATGCTGCCGCCCGTGACGTCGTACAGGCGCGGAATCAGCTGCACGAGCGTGGACTTGCCCGAGCCCGTGGAGCCAATAATGCCGAGCATCTGACCGGCATGCGTGGTGAAGTTCACGCCGCTGATGACGTCGGCGCGGGCATCGGGATACTGGAAGCTCACGTCGCGGAAGGTGAGCTCGCCGCGCGGCGCGCTGGCCGCGGGCAGTTTGGGCGAGACGGGGTCGTTGATGCTGGTGGGGCAAGTGATGACCTCTTCCACGCGCTCGGCTGCGACCTCGGCACGGGGCAGGATAACCGAAACCATGGTGAGGATCATAAACGCCATGACGATCTGCATGGTGTAGGAGATAAACGCCATCATGTTGCCGACCTGCATCACGCCGTCGGACACGCCCTGCGCGCCAAACCAGACGATAAGCACGGTGATGCAGTTCATGACGAGCATCATGAGCGGCATCATAAAGCTCATGGCGCGGTTGGTGTAGAGCTGCGTGGTCATCAGGTCGAGCGAAGCCTTGTCAAAACGCTCGAGCTCATGTTCCTCGCGGTTGAACGAGCGGATGGGCATAAGGCCGTCGAGCAGCTCGCGGGCGGTAAGGTTCACGCGGTCCACAAAGCTCTGCATCTTTTTGAACTTGGGCATGGTGAGGCCCATGAGCACGCCGACGACGGCCGAGACCGCGATGATGGCTACGGCGATGGTCCACTCCAGGCCGGTGTGGTTGGCCAGGACGCGCATGACAGCGACGATGCCCATGACGGGGGCCATCAGGCACATGCGGATAAACAGGGTTGCGGCCATCTGGATCTGCTGAATGTCGTTGGTGCAGCGGGTGATGAGCGAGGCCTGGCTAAACTTGCCCACCTCGGCCGGCGAGAAGTGCATAACCTTGTTGAAGGTCTCGCGGCGCAGGTCGCGGGCGATGGAGCAGGCGGTGCGCGAGGCCACGGCGCCGGTCAGGATGGTGGCGACCAGCGACACCAGACACAGACCAAACATCGTGGTCGCCATGCGGCCCAGGTAGGCGTTCTGCACGTCGGCGGGGTCGATACCCTGCGCCTTGTACTCTTCTTGCACGTAGGTCACGGCGCGCTGGGTGACGATGGAGCCCGACATGGAGCCCATTTTGTCAGCCATATCGTTGGCGCCCTCGACGAGCTTGCCCTGATCGATAAGACCGCCCTCGACACCCAGGCGCAGGCTCTTCATGGTGATCTTACCGCCGTCGGCATCAATCTGCTTTTGCATGTTCTGCGCCGCTGCGACCTTCTGCTGCATCTCGGCGAGCTGCTCGGGCGTCATCGCCGCCATCTGCTCGGGGGTGGGCATGGCCTGGGCGGCACCGCCATCGCTTGCCTCGGCGGATGCGCCGGTCATGTCGCCCATGGAGTCGGCGTCGATGCCCTGGTTGAAGGCGAGCACGACGGTCTCAGGCAGGCTCATGATGTCGGCAATCTTGCCGCCGTCGGCGCGCTCCTCCTCGGTGCCCTTGTACGTTCGAATGCCGTTATTGTCCGCATTGCTAAACACGGCCTCCACAGTTTTGGCGTCCTTGGCGCTCATAAAGAGTTCGAGGTCGTCGAGCGATTCGGCGCGAATGGTGTCGGGCACGGGCGAGGCGATACCGCCTTGCTGCACGCCCACGTCGACGATATCGCTCATATAGGTAGGCAGTGCCAGGTCGGCGTTGCAGCTGATTACGATGAGTACGATAGCTGTGAACAGTGCCAGGATATGCTTTTTAAAGAGCTTGAGAATCCTCACTCGGCATCTCTCCTTTCTTGATTGTGGTCGATAATTTCGTTGGCACGTCTTAGAAGGCGCACCATCTCTTGGGTATCTGTTTCGCCGAGCTGCTCGAGGAAAGCCGCAGTGCGGTTCTCGAATTCCCGACGTTTGATTTCGAGATCCTGGAATCCTTTGTCGGTCACCGTGACGTGTACGCGACGACGGTCGGTCTTTGAGTGCTCGCGCTCGACCCAGCCCTTGGCTTCGAGAGCGCGTAGGATATTGGCGATGCGGGCACTCGAGACCCAGGCGCGATCAGCGAGTTCGCTCGGCGTGAGCGAACCGCCGGCGAGTATGAGGGCGCGCATGACGGCCATCTCGCCGCTGAGGGCTTTGTCCGCAAAATGCGAAATGCGCTGATGCATGCTGCCGAACTCGGTAAGGAGTTGACGCCCAAGCTCACGGAAATCGGTATCTTCCACCGAAAACCCCTAACACTAGAAACTATTTTCGTGTGAAAGATGATACCCCCGCTCAACCATCCCATTCGGTGGATTTCTAGGCATGTCCCAAAATCTACTTGGCCGCTAGGCAATATTAAGAGCTCATTAAGACTTAAAATCATTCAATTGCTAAAGCGTTTCAAAGAACTATCATGCCCGCGGTTAGGCGAGGGGTTGTCACCACCATGACGACTGGGACTCATATAATCGCCACGTGCGATGCTCCAACTTCCCGCAAGGAGACACCTTACATAAAGGGGGATGGAGTCATGGCATTTGACTTCACGGGCAAGACCGCGATTGTCACGGGCGGCACTCAGGGCATTGGCCTCGAGATCGCCAAGGGCATCGTCGCGGGCGGCGGACATGTCGCGCTCATCGCAAGGAACGCTGCTAAGGGCGAGGCCGCTGTGGCCGAGCTTGGCGAGGGCAACAAGTTCTATCAGCTCGATGTCGCCGATGCGCCCAAGGCGCGCGAGACCGTCGAGCAGATTTTTACGGACCTGCCGCAAACCAACATCCTGATCAACTGCGCTGGCGTCATCAGCACCAAGAAGTTTGACGAGATCGATGACACCGAGTGGCGTCGCACCATCGACATCAACCTCAACGGTACCTTCACTATGATGAACGCCGTGTACCCGCACTTTAAGGCGGCCCATGCCGGCACTATCGTCAACGTGAGTTCCGTTGCGGGCAAAATCGGTGGTGGCCTGCTCGGCACCGCTGCCTACGCGAGCTCCAAGGCCGGTGTTAACGGTCTAACCAAGGCAGTCGCCAAGGAAGGCGGCAAGTTCGGCGTCCGCTGCAACGCTGTGTGCCCGTCGCTCACGTTGACCGATATGACCTCGATTCTCTCTGACGAGAACTCTCAGCGCATCATCAACGGTATTCCTCTGGGCCGCGCCGCCCAGGCTAGCGAGCCTGCGCAGATGGTGCTGTTCTTCGCTTCCGACCTCGCCAGCTTCGTGAACGGCGAGATTGGTGACTGCGACGGCGGCATCGTTCTGGACGGGTAATACCCCGCGGTGATCGTTTGGCGGCGACCCTGGCGACTCGGGGTTGTCGCCTTCTTTCTGACATAGGCGCGTGCGGCTACGATTCGCATGCATCCAAAGGAGATATATATGAGTGAATCGACTGCGGTGGAGGCGCCGGCGGCAAAGGAGCCGTTCTTTAAGATGTCCTCCATCCCGGGCGCCAATATCTTGGTGCCGCTTCTGTTGGGCTGCCTGCTCAACACGCTATTCCCCGACCTGTTTAAAACGCTCGGTAGCTTTACGCTTGGCATGACCCAGCAGGGTGCAGGCCCGCTCGTTGGCGCCTTTTTGCTCATCGTCGGTACGACGATTTCGTTTAAGAGTGCTCCCGCCGCCGCTGCACGCGGCGCCATCATCATCGCTGTCAAGCAGATCGTGGTCGTTGCCGTGTCGCTGCTCATCCTTTATGTGTTCAACGACAACCTGTTTGGCATCTCTGCCATGGTGATGCTGGCGGCTTGCACCGGCGCCAACAACGCTATGTACGCTGGTCTGATGGGCACCATGGGCAACGAGGCCGAGCGTGGCGCTGTCGCCATCACCACGCTCGTTGTCGGCCCTCCGGTCACGATGATCGTGCTCGGCGCTGCCGGTCAGGCTCCGATCGGCTGGTCGCTCGTGGGTGCCATTCTGCCGATCGTCATCGGCATTATCCTGGGTAACCTCTTCCCCAGCTTTAAGAAGATGATGGCACCGGCACTTTCCGCCATCATCGTGCTCGTCTTCTTTGCCATGGGCTCGACCATGACCTTTGGCCAGCTCATTAATGGCGGTCTCCCCGGTATTCTGCTCGGCGTGATCTGCTCGGTGGTCTTTGCAATTCCCGTCATCGCGGTCGATAAGCTCACGGGTGGTACGGGTGTCGCAGGTGCGGCCATTTCGAGCTGCGCTGGAGCCAATGTGGCCACGCCTGCTGCCATGGCAAGCGTCAACGAGGCCTTGTACGGCGGTGCGGTGCTCGCGACGGCTACGGCACAGGTTGCTGCCTGCGCAATCGTGACGGCTATTTTGACCCCGCTGGTCACCAGCTGGTGCTACAAACATTTTGAGGGCCAGGGCAACGGCGATAGCAAGGCAACGACCGACAAGGCCGCCGCAGCCGCCTAATGCCAAGCGGCAATCAAAGCTAAAAACTAGCTACGCCACAGGGCGGCCACGGGGGATCCCGTGGTCGCCCTGCATGTTTCTGTAGGGTCTCTGAGACACTTTACCCTGCTAAAGCTGGCATAACAGCTAGAGCGAACATCGTACAAAGGCAAGGAAAAATAACATACAAATCGGTGAACGGTAGTTGTTCGCGCTCGTATTTCCTGCGGGTTTGTAAAAAACGCCCTTATGATATAAAAAAAGAAACATATAACAGCCCAGATGGAGAGGGTCGCTATGTTATCCTTCTCAAACGGGTGAAATCTTGGGTTTTGGGTTGTAGTTCCAAGGTGGACAAACGTTTTTCCTGCAACAACGTGTGGTGAAGAACGGAAGAAGCCGGTAGTGCAAGCCGAACATTCAAGAATTCAATAAGCAGCGGTGTGAGAGAGCGCCGCATTACACGTAACTAGGAGCGTGGTTACACAATGCAGGAGGCATGGGAAGGCTTCAAGGAAGGTATCTGGACGGGAGAGGTTGACGTCCGAGACTTCATCCAGAAGAACTACACCCCCTACGAGGGCGATGAGTCGTTCCTCGTAGGTCCGACCGAGCGTACCAAGGAGCTGTGGGGCGAGGTTCTCGACCTGCTGCTTAAGGAGCGCGAGCAGGGTGGTGTCCTCGATATGGACACCAAGACCGTCACGGGTATCGTGAGCCACCCCGCTGGCTACATCGATAATGCCCATCGCGACAAGGAGACCATTGTTGGCCTCCAGACCGACAAGCCGCTCAAGCGCGCGCTGCACGTCAACGGTGGTATCCGCATCGCTTGCCAGGCTGCCAGCCAGCACGGCTACAAGGTCGACGAGAACGTTGTCGAGCGCTACACCTTCGAGCGCAAGACCCACAACGCTGGCGTCTTCGATGTTTACACCCCCGAGATGCGTGCTTGCCGCTCGGCTCACATCATCACCGGTCTGCCCGATGGCTATGGCCGCGGCCGCATCATCGGCGACTACCGTCGTGTTGCCCTGTACGGCGTCGACTACCTGATCAAGGACAAGGAGGCCCAGAAGGCTTCCACTCCGACGGTCATGACCGCCGACAACATCCGCGATCGCGAGGAGCTGCAGGAGCAGATCCGCGCCCTCGGCGAGCTCAAGATGATGGCCGAGACCTATGGTTTCGACATTTCCAACCCTGCTACCAACACGCAGGAGGCCATCCAGTGGATGTACTTCGCCTACCTTGCTGCCGTCAAGGAGCAGAACGGCGCCGCTATGTCCATCGGCCGTACCTCTACGTTCATCGACATCTATGCTGAGCGCGACCTTGCCAACGGTACCTTCACCGAGGAGCAGATCCAGGAGTTCGTGGATCACTTCATCATGAAGCTGCGCATGGTCAAGTTTGCCCGTACTCCCGAGTACCAGGCCCTGTTCACCGGCGACCCGCAGTGGGTCACCGAGTCCATCGGCGGCATGGGTGTTGACGGCCGTACGCTCGTTACCAAGATGAGCTACCGCTACCTGCACACGCTCGAGAACATGGGCACCAGCCCCGAGCCCAACATGACCGTTCTGTGGTCGACCCGTCTGCCCGAGAACTTCAAGAAGTTCTGCGCCAAGACTTCCGTCGCCAGCTCCTCGATCCAGTACGAGAACGACGACCTCATGCGCGTCTATCACGGCGACGACTACGGCATTGCCTGCTGCGTGTCCTCCATGCGCATCGGCAAGGAGATGCAGTTCTTCGGTGCCCGCGCCAACCTGGCCAAGTGCCTGCTCTACGCACTTAACGGCGGTGTTGACGAGGTCTCCAAGAAGCAGGTCGGCCCCAAGTATCGCGCCGTCGAGGGCGATACGCTCGATTACGACGACGTTGTGGCCAAGTACAACGACATGATGAAGTGGCTCGCTGGCGTGTACGTCAACTCGCTGAACATCATTCACTACATGCACGACAAGTATTGCTACGAGCGCATCCAGATGGCTCTGCACGACAAGCACGTGCACCGCTGGTTCGCTACGGGCATCGCTGGCCTTTCCGTCGTGGCTGACTCCCTGTCCGCCATCAAGTACGCTAAGGTCCACCCCGTCCGTGATGAGAACGGCATCATCGTCGACTTCGAGACCGAGGGCGAGTTCCCCAAGTACGGTAACGACGACGACCGCGTCGACCAGATCGCTCACGACGTTGTGCACCAGTTCATGGAGTACATCCGCATGAACGACACCTACCGCAACTCCGTGCCCACGACCTCGGTTCTGACCATTACCTCCAACGTCGTGTACGGTAAGAAGACCGGCTCCACGCCCGACGGCCGCAAGGCTGGCCAGCCGTTCGCCCCGGGTGCTAACCCCATGCACAAGCGCGATAGCCACGGCGCCATCGCTTCGCTGTCTTCGGTTTCCAAGCTCCCGTTCCGCGATGCTCAGGACGGCATCTCCAACACCTTCTCCATCATCCCGGGTGCGCTCGGCAAGGAGGACCAGGTGTTCTTTGGCGATATCGACCTTGATCAGCTGGGCGAGTAACTATTGTTAGTGCTATACTAACAATAACGATTACTGATTAGCGCGCCGGTTTCGGCCGGCGCCTATCGATCGAAGGAGACACATTATGAAGGTTTCTGAAGTTTCCGAGACTCAGGCCGATAACCTGGTCCACATGCTCGACGCTTACGCCGAGAAGGGTGGCCACCACCTGAACATCAACGTCTTCAACCGTGAGACGCTGCTCGATGCTCAGGCTCACCCCGAGAAGTACCCGCAGCTGACCATCCGCGTTTCCGGCTATGCCGTGAACTTCCACACGCTCACCAAGGAGCAGCAGGACGAGGTCATTTCGCGTACCTTCCACGACAAGTTCTAAAGGGGTTTAACTCCCGCAGGATCGCCGGGCCGCTTTGGGTTACTTTCCAAAACGTCCTCGGACATGCAAAGGGCTCCGCTGCGCGCTTCGCGCGGCGGAGCCCTTTGCGTCCTGCGGAAATGTTTTGGAAAGTAACCCAAAGCGGCCCGGCGGGGGTCCTGTGTAGTCACCCTTTAGGCGGAACTCTCCTAATTATTTGGATGAGTCGTTTACTTACTTGTGCTGTTACCGTCTACCCGCTGTTGTTGGGGTATGCTTTGTTCGTATGTAAACGTTTGACATGTTGATGGGGGAGGGTGCTATGGCTCGCGAGGGCGCTCGTTCTAAGGATTCTGCTAAGCCTGGCATCAAGGAAGTTGCAGCGGTGGCGGGGGTTTCGCCTACTACGGTATCTCGCGTGCTTAATAATCGCGGCTATATTAGCCAAGAGACCCGCGATAAGGTCCATGCCGCGATGGAGCGCATCAACTATACGCCCAACGATATCGCCCGTGCCATGCTCAACGGTCGCCTGAATCTTATCGGTATGATCGTTCCCTTTGTGAGCAGCCCGTTCCATGCTCAGGTTGTGCAGGCGGTCGAGCGCACGTTGGCGGAAAACGGCTTTAAGATGCTGCTGTGCAACAGCGCCAATCGACCCGATCTTGAGCGTTCCTATATTGACATGCTCCGCCGCAATATGGTCGACGGCGTCATCGTCAACTCCCTCAATATCGGTGCCGAGGCATATGCCGAGATGGGCTTGAGCCTGGTTGGCATCGACTGCGATCTTGGCGAGGGCTCTGTCCAGATTGCAAGTGACAGCTATGGCATCGGCGAGCTCGCCACGCGCCGTCTGATTGATGACGGCTGCAGGCGTATCCTGTGCCTGCGCAGCAATAGCCGCATGCGCATGCCTGCCAATAAGCGTACCGATGCCTACCTCGATGTTGTTGAGCAGGCCGGTTTGTCCGCGCTTGTCCGTGAGGTTGAGTTCGTTAAGCCCGACGACGAAAAGGGCGCGGTCGTTGCGAAGATCCTCGATGAGAACCCCGATATTGACGGCATCTTTGCGGGAGACGACACGATGGCGGCCATCTGCCTCAACATGATGAAGCAGCGCGGCTTGAGTGCTCCGGACGATATTAAGGTGGTGGGCGCGGATGGTGCCCGCCGAACTATGACGTTTATGCCTGACTTAACAACCGTACGTCAAGATATCGATCGCATCGGAGAGCTCGCGGCGCAATCCATCATCGCTCTTATTAACGGCGATAATCCCGAATCGAATATCAAGCTCCCCGTTGAACTCATTGAGGGCAAAACCGCGTAGTTCATCCCGTGCCAAAAGAATTCCTCAAACGCCTCTGATTACCGTTCACCGGTATATGTCAACCGTTTGCCGACGACTGGAGCTGCGAAAAGACGTATTAGTGTGAAAACGTTTGACATATGAAAACGATTGACATATCTTGCAGTTGTACCGAGTTAGTATCTCGTGGGAAAGGAAGTCTCGGATGCACAAGGTGTATTACCAACCTGAGGGAATTTGGGTAGGCGACATCATGCCGTACGGCGAGGACGGCACGTTCTATCTCTATCATCAGCGTGACACGCGTAACCCCGAACCTTTCGGAGAGCCGTTTGGCTGGGCACTCGCTACGACCAAGGATTTCGTCAACTACAAGGACTTTGGCGAGAGCCTTGAGCGTGGCGGCGACGAGGAAGTCGACCAGTACATTTATGCCGGCACGGTGTTTAAGGTGGGCGACAAGTACCATGCGCTCTACACTGGTTGCAATCGCGATAAGGTCCGCGCACGCTTGATGAAGCAGGTTCTTCTTCACGCAACGAGTGACGACGCCGTCAAGTGGGAGAAGAACATCGCCGAGACGCTGCTTCCGCCCCAGGAGGGTTACGATGACCGCAACTGGCGCGATCCCTTTGTGCTTTGGGACGAGGAGAACGAGGAGTATATGCTCATCCTCGGAACGCGCGTGGGCGAGGACAAGCGTCTGATGACCGGCCGCCTGGTCAAGTTCACCTCCAAGGATCTGACCAACTGGGAGTTCCAGGGCGACTGGTGGAACCCGGGCCTGTACACCATGTTTGAGATGCCTGATCTCTTTAAGATGGGCGACTGGTGGTACCTCGTCTTTTCCGAGTACAGCGACGGCAACAAGACCCGTTACCGCATGTCCAAGTCCATCAACGGTCCTTGGATTACCCCCGCTGACGACTCCTTCGACGGCCGCGCGTACTACGCCGCTCGCACCGCATTCGATGGCGAGCGCCGCGTTCTCTTTGGTTGGGTCCCGACGCGCGACGAGGGCGGCGACCCCAGCTCTTACCTGTGGGGCGGTACCTTCATGCCCCTCGAGATCGTCCAGCGCGAGGACGGTTCGCTCGGCACCAAGCTTCCCGAGAGCATGCTCGGCGCCTTTGGCGAGGGCAAGGCTGTCGAAGCCTTCGAGCTCTCCTGCGAGTCGGGCAAGGTCGAGCAGGTTTTGTCTGCAGACGCCGGCTCCACCTACTTGCTCGATGCCGACATTGAGCTCGGCGGTAACGCTGCCGGCTTCTCGGTCAAGTTCGCCGAGGACGCCGAGACCGGTCTTGCCTATGAGTTCCGCGCCAACCTGCGCGAGGGCAAGCTCGAGTTCACGCCGGCTCCCCAGTACCCGTGGTTCCAGGTCAACAACATGGGCCTCGAGCGTCCGTTGTTCTTTAAGGGCGAGGGCACTCACCATGTGCGTCTGGTCGTCGACGACGACATCGCGACCATCTTTGTCGATGATGTTGCGCTCAACGCTCGCTTCTGCAACAAGCAGGGCCAGGGTGTGGCGCTTACCGTCACCGACGGTGCGCTCAAGTGCGCAAACGCAACGATCGCGTCTCTGTAGTGGCAACGAACCGTTTTATGATTTAGAAAAGGAATGGAGAGGAACATGGACTACAAGGCAGTGTCCCAGCAAGTCGTCGACAACGTCGGCGGACTGGAGAACATCGAGGGCGCCACGCATTGCGTGACCCGTCTGCGTCTGGTGCTCAAGGATACGAGCAAATACAACAAGGCCGAGCTCGAGAACATCGATGGCGTCAAGGGCGTGCTGTACAAC
>USPH01000012.1 GCA_900556515.1 uncultured Collinsella sp. | reverse complement strand
GGCCCGTGGGTTATACCCTAAGAGCAAACCACCCTTTTTAAGGGTGGTTCTGATTGATTTGTGACGTCGCTAGAAGTTGGCATCGTTGAGCTGTTCGCTCTCGAGGCCGTCGAGCTGTTGCTGTTCGGGCATATCGGCGACGCTCTCGAGCAACTCGGTGGGATCGACGTTCATGTCCCTACCGGCTTCGTTGCCGTTGACCAAGTCGTCCGAGAAGATGTCGACTTCCATTTCCTCGGCCTCTTCGATCTGAACCTCGAGCGGCACCTGGGTGCGCACGAGCTTAACGGCCGGGCGCATGCGGGCAAACAGCGGCACGTACTCGATGATGATGGCCGAGTTCTCAAGACCGTACCAGCGTGCCGGGCTTCCGCAGGCGCGGCGGACGGCGTACTTGATGGCCATCACGCGGTGGTCATTGCGGTTGATGTCCGTTTCGGGGGCAAGCATCTTGCGCAGCATGCAAAAGCGGAAATCGCCCACGTTGCCGCGCGTCTCGTAGATGGAGTAGGTGTGATGTTGCGGCGGCAGCTCGCCCGATGCCATCAAGTCGCCGACGATCTGACGCAGATAGGCGTTGACGCGCTGGTTGACCTTAAAGCCCAGGTTCAGGCGCACGCGGAACAAAAAGTCCGTGCCAAAGGTCTCAACGGAATACTCATGCGTATAGGGCTCATCGGTAACGTGCACGTTGATGAACCAGTATGCCTTGGCGCGCTTGGGATGCTTGTCCAGGATGGAATAGAGCACGTCGCGGTCGAGTGTGAGCGGGTCGGGGCTGTTGGTGAGGAATACCAGATTGTCGGCGAGCACGGGGTAGGTCTCGTCGTTACGCAGACGGTTGAGCTGATCGATGTACTTGGAGACGGGCAGCAGAATCGTCTGTGTGCGCTCGATGGCGGTGCCGCGGCGCCACACATACATAAGGCCAAACAGCAGCGAGGCCAAGAAGATCATGACGTAACCGCCGTCAAAGAACATGGTGAGGCACGAGGCAAAGAAGCAGAGCTCGATGGCGCCAAAAAGCAGGGCGAAGACACAGGCGCCCAGCTTGTGTTTGAGAATGCCGGCGATATAGCTCGTCAAAAGCGTCGTGGTCATGAGCATGGTCACGGTGATGGCGAGGCCATAGGCGCTTTCCATGCGCTCGGAGTTCTGGAACAGCAGCACAATGAAGATGCAGCCGACCCACATGATGTTGTTGACGAGCGGAATATAGAGCTGACCCTTGGTGTCGCTGGGGTAGTGGATGCGCAGATGCGGCATGAGATTGAGACGGGTTGCCTCGGATACCAGCGAGAACGAGCCGGTGATGAGCGCCTGCGAGGCGATAATGGCCGCCACGGCCGAAAGCACGATGGCAAAGGGGCGCAGGGGCTCGGGAAGCATCATATAGAACGGGTTGACGATATCCATCGCAAGCATCTGGGGGTTGGAGTTATTGGCGAGCAGCCAGGCTCCCTGACCCAGATAGTTAAGGATGAGGGCCGCCTTAACAAACGGCCAGGATGCATAGATGTTTGCTTTGCCCACGTGACCCATGTCCGAATAGAGCGCCTCGGCACCGGTTGTCGACAGAAAAACGAAGCCGAGCACCATGATGCCCGAGTGGTTGATGGGCGAGAACAGGAACATGATGCCGCGAATGGGGTTGAGCGCGCGCAAGATGGACAGGTTGCCGAGCATGTTGAACAGACCGGCGCCAGCCAAGAACAGGAACCACAGCGTCATGAGCGGGCCGAACAGCTTGCCGATTGACGAGGTGCCGGCGCGCTGCATGGCAAACAGGCCGCAGATAATGATGATGGTGATGATGATGACGTTGGTCTGCCCGTCACCCAATAGCGCGTGGCCCCACTCGATGGTGCGCAGGCCCTCAATGGCTGTGGTGACCGTGACGGCGGGGGTGAGGATGCCGTCGGCGAGCAGCGCCGCGCCGCCGATCATGGCGGGCAGAATCAGCCATGGTGCCACCTTGCGTACGAGGCTGAACAGGGCGAAGATGCCGCCTTCGTTGTGGTTGTCGGCCTTCATGGCGATTACCACGTACTTGACCGTGGTCACGAGCGTCATGGTCCAGATGACGAGCGAAAGCGCGCCCAGGATCATGTCCTCGCTGACGGTACCGATGCCGCCGTTGTTGGCGACGATTGATTTCATGGTGTACATGGGGCTCGTGCCGATGTCGCCATAGACGACGCCGAGCGTTACGAGCAGCATGCCAGCGGAGAGGGGGATGGCTCCGTGCCCGCCCTGCACATGCTGGTCTTGGAGGCTTGCCTCCAGCTTGTTGTGTGCCACGTGGACTCCCTTAGACATCCGGTTATCTGTCTAGGACAAAAAACTTTATGCCGTCTTTATACATACAAGAGCAGTTTGGCACATCGGGTTATTTTAGACAATAATCCTCAGCTGGGGATTATTTATCTATGCAGGTAGCATTTCAAAGCAGGGCTTTTAAGCACGTGCTGTCTGGGCGATGCCAGCCTTGGCGTTTGCGCGTTTGCCGGCGAGTTCGCAAAAAATCGCGCCGCCGATGATAAGCGCGGCGCCCATCAGGCGGACCGGTGTTATGGCTTCACCCAAAAGGGCGGCCGAGAACACGACCGCCGAAAGCGGCTCGAGGTAGCCGACGACAGCGACGGTCTGGACGGGCAGCTTGGCGACGGCGCTAAAGTAGAGCAGGCAACCGATGCCGGTGTTGACGACGCCGAGCATAGCGACGGCGCGCCAATCAATACTGGCGGCGATACCGGCGGACAGGAATGAGGGAGCGCCCTGCGTGATGAGCGTGAGGACCAGTGCGGTCACAAAGGCGGCGCACACCTGGAGCGTGGAGTTCTCGAGGCCCTCGATGTGCGGCGCACCCTTGCTAGCGATGACCATCAATGCATAGCAGAAGGCCGAGGCGATTCCACAGACGATGCCCGCAATGGGCATATTGCCGCCTAGACCTTGCGCTGCAATGAGAAAAGCACCGCAGGCGACGGCGACAAAGCCGGCGATTTTGCCGCCGGTCAGCTTTTCGCCAAAGATGAGCGGGGAGAGCGCCATGACAATGATGGGGCCGCAGTAGTACAGCAGCGAGGATACGCCGACGCCGATCGTCTGATAGGCGCGGAACAGGAAAATCCAGCTGGCGCCCAGCGCGGCGCCCGAGACGATGAGCGCTGCGGCCTCGCGGGGGCGAGACGGAGCCTGCAGGTTATGGCGCTTGGTTATGAAGAGGATGGCGGCAAGGGTGAGAGCGCCCAAAAACGTGCGCAACAGTACGATATCGGAGCTCGGCAGCGCGATGGCAGCGGCGATGATGCCGTTGGAGCCAAACAATAGCAATGCTGCTAAGTACGTAAACAATCCGTTGTTCATGTGCTGACATCCCCTCTATATCCGAGCATGTTCACTATGGGTGAACTGGCTTTAGAAGAAAAGCGAATATAATGCATGGATAACATGACAAAAACTCATGTAAAGGTGGAGGGGTGCCGTGGAAACGAATATTCAAAAGATGCAGGTGCTGCTCGAGACCGTGCGGGCCGGCAGTTTTACGCGCGCCGCCGAGCGGCTGAGCTATTCGCAGTCGGGCGTGAGCCGCATGGTGGGCGACCTTGAGACCGATTGGGGTTTTAAAGTGCTCGACCGCAGCCGCGAGGGTGTGGTGCTTTCTGCCGATGGGCGGCAGATCATGCCGGCGGTTGAGGCGCTCTGCGAGGAGTTTGGCCGCCTGCAGCGACACGTGGACGAGATGCGTGGGCTCATGCGCGGCAAGATCTGCATTGGTACGTTTTCGAGTGTGGCGACCCATGTACTGCCGCCGGTGATTGCGCGCTTTCGCGCCGATCATCCGGATGTCGATTACGAGCTGCTGATGGGTGATTACTCCGAGATTGAGCAATGGGTGGCGGAAGGCCGCTGCGACTTGGGCTTTATTCCGCGCGAGCCACGCGGCGCCGGCATGGCGTCGCGACCGTTGGTGCAAGACGAGTTGATGGCCGTGGTGCCAGCGGACTCCTCGCTTGCCACGGCGGAGGTCGTTTCTCTTGCCGATTTAGCCAACGAGCAGTTTATTCTGCTAGAACGCGGCACCGATGACGAGATTACGCCGCTGTTCCGTCGGGCGGGCCTGGCGGTGCGCTCGAAGCTGTCAACCTGGGATGACTATGCGATTATGGCTATGGTCGAGGACGGCCTGGGCGTGAGCATCCTTCCGGCGCTCATCTTGCGTCGCTGTCAGTTCGATGTTGCCGTGCGTTCGCTCGAGGGGCATCCCCATCGGCAGATCAACGCCATATATCGAACGGCCGATGTTTCGCTTGCCGCCGCTCGTTTCCTCGAATACCTCTAAATGCGTGCACGTCGTTATCGCCTTGGGATAAATCTCGAGGTCTTGTTCATTTTATTTTTGAAATTGAACTTTTCGAAATAGCACGGCGTTATACTGCTTGCTAAATTGAACCATGGTTCAATTCGTGTTCTATAAATTGAACTTTGCCAGCAAGGAGGTTCTAGTGGCCCAAGAGACGTTTAGCGATCGCCTGCGACAGGCTATGTCCGATCGCGACGTTCGCCAGTCGGACGTGATCCGCGCATCGGAGATGCTCGGCAAAAAACTCGGCAAGAGTCAGATGAGCCAATATGTGAGCGGCAAGACGATCCCGCGGCGCGATGTGGCTGAGCTGCTCGCCCGTATTTTGGAGGTTGATGTTACCTGGCTGCTTGCCGGCGACGCCGATCAAGGCGAGGCATCATCACCCCGCAACGATTCCAAGCCCGAACCCCATCCCTCAGCTCAAATTGCAAGGAGCACCACCATGCGTACTTTTTCTAAATCCACCAAGCTCGATAACGTCCTGTATGACGTGCGCGGTCCCGTCGTCGACGAGGCTGCCCGTATGGAGGACGAGGGCGAGCGCATCCTCAAGCTCAATATCGGCAACCCGGCGCCCTTCGGTTTCCGCACGCCCGATGAGGTCATCAAGGACATGCGTCAGCAGCTGCCCGACTGCGAAGGCTATTCCAACTCGCGCGGCCTGTTCTCTGCGCGCAAGGCGATTATGCAGTACTCGCAGATCAAGGGCCTGCCCAATGTTCAGATGGAGCATATCTACACGGGCAACGGCGTGTCCGAGCTCATTCAGCTTTCGATGAACGCGCTGCTCGACAATGGCGACGAGATTCTGATCCCCAGCCCTGACTATCCGCTCTGGACGGCGTGCGCAACCCTTGCCGGCGGTCATCCCGTACATTATTTGTGTGATGAGCAGGCGGATTGGTATCCCGACCTGGAGGATATGGAGTCCAAGATCACGAGCGCGACCAAAGCCCTCGTCATCATCAACCCTAACAACCCCACGGGTTCCGTCTATCCGCGTGAGGTGCTCGAGGGCATCGTTGAGGTTGCGCGCAGGCACCAGCTCATGATTTTTGCAGACGAGATTTACGACCGCCTGTGCATGGACGGCTATGAGCACGTCTCGATTGCCTCGCTCGCTCCCGATCTGCCCTGTGTCACCTTTAGCGGCCTTTCCAAGTCGCACATGATTGCGGGCTATCGTATTGGCTGGATGGTGCTTTCGGGCAACCAGCGCTGCATGAGCGACTTCATCATGGGTATCAACATGCTCTCCAACATGCGCCTGTGCTCCAACGTGCCGGCTCAGTCGATCGTTCAGACGGCACTCGGTGGTCATCAGTCCGTTAACGACTACATCCGTCCTGGCGGCCGTGTCTACGAGCAGCGCAACTTTGTGTATGAGGCGCTCAACAAGATTGACGGCATCTCGGTGGTTAAGCCGCGCGCGGCGTTCTACATCTTCCCCAAGATGGATGTGAAGAAGTTCAACATCACCGATGACGAGCAGTTCGCCCTTGACCTGCTGCACGAGAAGAAGATCCTGATCACGCGCGGCGGCGGCTTCAACTGGGCTGAGCCCGACCACTTCCGTATCGTGTACCTGCCGCGCATGGAAGTACTCAAAGAGTCCCTCGAAGACCTCGCCGACTTCTTTGACCATTACCGCCAGGCGTAACGGCAAAGGTAGCCTGTAATGAAACGGTCGGCCCGCAACGGATGCGGGCCGACCGTTTTCTGTCTAAGCCCGTGCTGTTAGCGCTTGTCTCGTTGAGCGGGCGAGGTTCGCGCGTGAGCGGCTAGTTCTATTCCAAAATGGAATACAATGGGCTTAAGCTGGAATTGATGTCCGGGTACCTGCTTTTCTAGAATGTTTTCAACAAGATGAAAGGCGGTTCCAACCAATGATTATCGATGCAAATTCCTACTGGTTCGACGAGCGCATCTTTCATGACGAGACGCTCTGCGAACAGTTTTTGGCCGAGGTACCCCGCGCCTATGACACCGAAGGCTATCTGACCATGAATTCCGCCGGCAAACGACAGATCGTGATCGAGATGCCCGCCGGTTCTCCGGGTCTTAACTACATTGAGGGCGACTACACCCTCGAGAAGCGCTTGGCCGATATGGATGAGGCGGGGGTCGACAAGGCGATCCTCAAGCTCCCCGGCTGTCACGAGTGGATGTCGCTCGAGATGTGCCGGCGTTTCAACGACGGTATGGCTGCTGACGCGAAGGCGTCAAGTGGCCGTCTGATTCCGCTTGTCGCTGTGCCGCCCTTTGGCACCAAAGCGAATTTGGAGGAGCTCGACCGCAGGCTCGACGATGGTTTTGCGGGTGTGCAGCTCTGCGCTCACTACGGCAAGCGCTATCTCGACGACCAGGTCTTCTCGAGCTTTTTCGAGCACCTGAACGAACGCCATGTCACCGTTTACGTGCACCATGTTCCCGTGCCGGTCGAGAACGAGTCGCTTCTCGCGTACGACAACCTTCGCCGCTCTTATGGCCGCTGCGTCGACCAAACTACGGCGATCGGCCGAGAGATCTTTGGTGATTTCTTTGAGCGCTACCCCAATATCAAGATGGTCCACTCCATGCTCGGCGGCGCATACTTTGCGTTCAAGGAGATGCTGCTGCCTCATGGCCCCAAGCGCCCTGATGCTTCTGGCCGTTTTCAGGTCGATACCGAGACCGTTTCCAGGCACCTCGAGAACAACATCTATTTCGACATGTCCCATGCTCAGCCTTGGGGCAAGACACTCCTCGCCTGTGCGGTTGACGTGCTGGGTGCAGACCATATTGTTTTTGGCACGAGCTATCCCGTTAAACGCGAGTGGCTCACCGAGGGTGTCGCCTGCGTTCGCGCTGCAAATCTGAGCGATACAGACAGCGACCTTGTGCTTGGCGGTACAGCGCAGCAACTGTACGGTGTCGAGTGAGCGGCAATCAGAGGGGAGTATCTGCCATGGACGAAGGAGAGATGAGGGCTGGGGCCGCTCGTGTGGCCATCGATCTTGGGGACGTGTTGCCGTTCGACGGTTTCGACGAACTCCGTCATGAGGTCTTCGCCCGTGCCCTTATCATCGAGGGAACGGGGCGACGCGCCTGCGTCCTTTCGCTTGAGGTCACCTCGATCGCTCCGGCTCTACTCGCCGATCTGCGTGAGATTGTTGAGGATGCCGCCAATTGCAGCGGTGCTTATTCTTGGGTGGTTCCTACCCACACGTTTTCCATGCCTCACGTCCGTACTCCCGGGCATCTTGCCGACGATGCTACCCGCAATCGCAACGAGCGCTATCGCGCAGCACTCGTCGCTGCCGCCCGCACGGCTGTCGAGCGCGCTGTTGCGGGCATTCGCTCCGTCACTCTCGCCACTGTGGAGGGCGAATGCCCCGTGAACGTTAATCGCGACATCGAGACGCCTGCCGGCTGGTGGTTGGGCTCGAATCCCAGGGGGTTTGCCGACCACACGATGCCCGTACTCGCCATAAGGGATGCCGGGGGCGAGTATGTTGCCGTGCTCGCGACGGCGGACGTTCAGTCCTCCGTGCTCGACGGGTCGCGCGACTCCGAGGGGAGGCGCATGGCGAGCGGAGACCTCTTTGGTTTTGCCGCCATGTCACTCGAGCGCGAGCTGGGCGGCGTTGCCCTGTTGCTGCCAGGCGCCGCGGGCGACCAAAGTCCGGCGGAGCGCGCCATGAACGTCATGTTCGATGCGGCCGGCGTTAAGCAGACGGTCGATGCCCATGAGGACGGATACCGCATGTTGCACCAGCAGGGGCAGGCCTTGGGCGATGCTTTAATCGAGACCGCTCGCATGGCGCGTGAGGATGACGCTACCGGCATCCATGCCCGCACGGTCGACGTTCTCCTGCCCGCTCAGACACGCGCCGATTTTCACTCTTTGGCTCCGCACCGAACGTATGAGTTTCATGCCGCTGGCGAGCAGCGCACGAGGGTCTATCTGCTCCGGCTGGGAAACGTCGAGCTTGTCGGCGTACAACCCGAGGTCTCGAGTGCATTCGGCGCCACTGTGCGCGCCGCTCGGTCCGGCTCTGTGTTCTTTGCCACGCTCGTCAACGGCGGACAGAAGTACCTACCGGCTCCCGACGCGTACGAAAAGATCACCTATGAGGCCATGAACTCCGGTTTTGCCGCCGGATCCCATGAGCGCCTCGTCGAAATCATCATTGCCGCCTTGAATGCGGCGTGACACAGAAGGAGAACGTGCATGAACATTGGACACGCGCGCCGCAAAATCACCCCACAGGGCGACATCTACCTGATTGGCTACCGCAATCTTCCCAACCGTCTTGAACCTGCGACGGGCGTCCATGACGACGTCTTCGCCAACGCCATTCTCTTCCAGCAAGGCGAACGTGAAGTGTTTCTCTTTAATGCCGATGTCCTCGAGTTCGAGGAAAGCATGGCCGAGGAAGTCAAGACAATGCTCGCCGAGCGCTACGGCATTGACCGTGATTGCGTCCTGCTCTCGGCGACGCACGACCATACTTCAATCGTCGCTTACCACCGCAGCTGGTGGACGGGAAAATTCGACGAGAACTACTACCGCTGGTTCCTCGATACCATTTGCCAATGCTTTGAGGAGTGCCGCGCCAACGCACAGCCCGCGATTTGTCGCTTGGGCAAGCGGGTCATCACCGGTTTCTACGACAACCGCATCATCCCAGGTGAACTCGCCGACAATGAGGTCATTGTCGTATCGTTCTTCGATACCGAAGGCAAGCCATTTGCGGGCTTTGTGAACTGGGCGGTGCATTCCGCTTGCGTCGGACCCGACTGCACGGAGCTCACGAGCGAACTCGCCGGTCTCACCGGCAAAAAGCTCGCTCAGAGTCTTGGTTACTATCCGGCCATGGTCGTCGGTGCTGCTGGCGACTGTAGCGACCGCAATTTTCGCCAGGGACGCGGCATTCCCGAGGTCGAGCGCGTTTCGACCGGTCTTGCCGAGGCGATTTCCCAGATCAAGCTCGATCGCGAGGTCGTTCTCGACCGCATCGAGCCTCAGACGTTCTATCACACCGTTGCCCATGACGACTTTTCGCTCACGCTTAAGTGTGCCGTCATCAGTTTGGGCGGCCTGCATCTCTTTGTGTTCCCGAGTGAGCTCGGCAGCGACTTGGGTATTCGCATGAAGCGCGAATGCCCGGTCGAGGGAATAGTTTGCGGTTACACCAACGGCTATTTCGAGTATTTCCTTCCGGCACGCGAGTACGGCCTCTCCTTTGAGACCGAGCGTACTCAGATTCCCCAGGGCGAACCGGAACGTCTGTGTGACAAGTTCTGCCAGACGACGAGACTTCTCGGCGCAGCAGATTCGCGTTTGTAGGCCTGATTGCGTGACATGGGCCAATGAGGCTCGCCGCCATGTGATCGGCATCTTCCATCTTCTCTGCCGTTTCGCATCCCGGGCGTACGTGCGTCCGCGGATTTCAAAGGGGGAAGCGGGTTCCTTGCCCTCCCACGTCGACTACGGAGGCATGAAATCGATGCTATACCCCGCTCAGAAAAAGGAGAATTCCATGAAATACCAGAAGCTTTGCGATGAAATCATCACAAAGGTCGGTGGTCGAGACAATGTGTTAGACGTGAGCCACTGCATTACGCGTCTCCGCTTCCACCTCAAGGATGAATCGCTCGCCCAGACCAATGAGCTTAAGGCGACGAAGGGCGTCGTTGACGTCATCCAGGCCGGCGAACAGTATCAGGTCGTGATTGGTGCCACTGTCGAGGCCGTCTACAACGACCTTGTTCAGATTGGCGGGTTCGACTCCAAACCCGCACTCGATATCGATGAAGGCGACGACGTCAAAAAGGGCGATCCATTCTCGCGTCTGCTGGCCATCATCTCCGAGATTCTGCAACCGGTTCTTGGCGTGCTTATGGCCGGTGGCTTTATCAAGTCGATGCTCGCGCTCTGCACGGTTGCCGGTTGGCTTGCCAAGGACAGCAATACGTATGTGACGCTCTCGGCAATCGGAGATTCGGTTTTCTATTACTTTCCGCTAATCATTGGCTGGACGTCGGCCAAGAAGTTCGGACTTAAGCCCGTTATGGGAATGGCGCTCGGCGGTATCCTCGTCTACCCGACGCTCGTTGGCCTTATGGGCGGAGATCCGCTCTACACGCTCGGCGCCGGCACGGTCTTCGAGTCCAATGTCTACGGTGATATTTTTGGCATCCCGCTGATCATGCAGAATTACTCATCGACGATTCTGCCTGCGATCTTTATCGTCTGGATTGCCTCCAAGGTACACAAGGCCCTTTCTAACGCGCTGCCCGCGCTTGTGAGCTCGTTCTTCTCCAACATCCTGACGCTCCTCATTTGCGGCATCCTTGGCCTGCTTGTGGTCGGTCCGGTCATGACGGTCCTCTCCAATATCGTTGCCCAGATCATTCTGATGCTCATCAACTTCCAACCCGCCATCGCCGGCTTCGTCATCGGCACGTTCTGGAGCCTGCTCGTCATGTTCGGCCTGCACTGGGGTATCATCCCGCTGTGGTTTCTCGATGTCGCAACCTACGGCTATGACCTCATTAACCCGCTCGTGTATGCAGGCGGTTGTGCCATCGCCGGCGCTGTGCTTGGCATGATCATCCGAACCAAGGACTCCGAGGAAAATGCTGCCGTCAACATTCCCGCCCTTGTCTCTTCGATTTTCGGTGTCAACGAGCCTGCGCTTTACGCCATCTTGCTGCCGCGTAAGCGCCTTATGTGGGCAACCTTTATTTCCGCTGGTGTAGGCGGCGCCATTGCCGGCCTCATGGGTGCCAAGCTCTATGCCTTCGGCGCCTCCGGCCTGCTCGGTTTCCCGAGCTTTATTAACCCTGCCGGCATCGACACGGGCTTTATCGGCCTTGTCATCTCCGGTGTGGTCGCTTTCGTTCTGGCTCTTGTCGCCGCTATGGTGATCGGTACCAAGAAGGACGAGGGCGGTAAGGCACTCAACATCTCGGTGGACTAGTCTTTCTGCGCACTTTAACTAAATATGCCTCGGACGGCGACGTGCCGCCCGAGGCATATTTGTATTATGTGCCGTTGTCAGCGTGTTTGCGGACACAGGTCTGCGGTTGTGGAGCAGCGGGGATTATGACGGTCGTGCCGCGGTGGAAGATGTACGGTCGCCCTGCAGGAGCTGACGGTAGGGGAGGAAGCCGATGAACGAGACGACCGCCTGCGAGTGCGCGGCGTTCCGCTTGAGGTAGAGCCTGACCTCGGAGGTCGTCGCGGGCTCAAGCGGCACCAGGGCTACCTTTCCGCTGGCAAGCGATTCCGCCGGCTTGCGCATGAGGAATGAGACGCCGGCGCCGCGCGCGACAAGGGAGATGATGTTCTCGGCTCGTTTGCCGGTGAACGTAACACGTGGGCCAAATTCAGCTTCGCGACAAAGGGAAAGGACGAGCTCGCTTACGAACGAGCCTTGGGGAAGCATGAGGAAATTCTCGTCGATAAGGTCGTCTATCTCAACGGCGTCACGTTCGGCGAGCGGATGGTCGAGCGGAAGGACGGCCACGAGCCGGTCGGTCGTAAAGGGAATCTTTTTGAACTCCGGCTCGATGGCGCCGCCGTCACGGATGAAGGCCAGGTCAATGTCCTCGTGCAGGAGCATGCGCTTGAGTGTGTCGCCCTCGCCCTCGATGAGCTCAACAGAATATGAGGGGTTCGCCTGCTGAAAATCGATGACGGCGTCCGTGATCCCATAAGGGGCCATAATGGGGATAGAACCTACGGTGAGGTGCTCGAGCGGCTCACCTGCGCCTATTTGAATGGCGGCAAGATAGCGGTGCTGAAGCGTCGCAATTTTTTGCGCATAGGGGAGGAGCGCTTCACCTTGCGCGGTGAGTGTTACGTGGCGCTGGCTTCGATCGATGAGCTTGCAGCCGAGTTCGTGCTCCATTGCCATGATGTGCTTGGAGAGGGTTGATTGCGACATGAAAAGCAGTTCCGCCGCATCAAGAAACGTGCGTGACTGCGCTAAGATGGCGAATTCGCCAAAGCGGCTGATATCCATAGGGAGGCCTCCGGTACCCTCATTTTGGCAGGTGGCCTAAACCACGACGCCATTGCAGTGGTCGATTTCGTGCTGGATGATCTCGGCGGTGTAGCCCGAGAAGTTTTTGATGCGGTGGACGAAGTTCTCGTCCAAATACTCCACCTTAATGCGGCGATAGCGGGTACAGGGACGCTCGCCGATCAGCGAGAGACATCCTTCGCTCGTCTGATAGGCATTGACCTGCTCAAGAATTTGAGGGTTGTACATCAGGAGTGTCCTGTTGCCGTCCTTTACGCAGATGATGCGTTTGCGCACGCCAATCATGTTGGCGGCGAGGCCCACGCACTCGTGCTCATGCTCGTGGAGTGTATCCAGGAGGTCCTGCCCGGTCGCGGCATCGTCGGGTCCCGCGTCTTCGGAAGGCAGGCGCAAAAAGAACTCGGATTTCATGATGGGCTTAATCATGGCGGGCTCCTCATGTCTCATGCTTTCGTGGACTTTTAATAATAGCGCGGAAGGAAAGCTGTGCGTCCGCGTTACAATCTTTCGACGTTGGACCATGTTGTCAGACTCGTCGTGTACGGCGTCTGGCGTAAGTCTAGGGCTCATTTTTCGCCCTGGACTGTTCCTCTGGGGCGATGCAACTGTCGTTCCAAGAGGAAGG
>USPH01000011.1 GCA_900556515.1 uncultured Collinsella sp. | reverse complement strand
ACGAGATCTGCGCATGTCTCGTGGGCTCGGAGATGTGTATAAGAGACAGGCGCCACGAGACGCGCCAGCGCCACCGAGGCAACGACCGGGATGACCTTGATGCCCGCCTCGTTCCACGCCTTCATGTACTTGGCGGGATTGCCGGCGCCCGTCACGACGACCGGCACTCGCTCGTCAATCACGACCTGCGCGACCTCGTCGGCAAACGGGCTCATGAGCATGACGTTGACGCCAAAGGGCTTATCCGTCTTGGCGCGCAGCTCATGAATCTGGTCGCGAAGCCAGTTGGCGTCGGCGTTCATGGCCGCGATGATGCCTAAGCCACCCGCCTCGGACACTGCGGACGCCAGCGAGGCATCGGCAATCCAGGCCATACCGCCCTGGAACACGGGCTTTTCGATGCCGAGCAGATCGCAGAGAGGAGTCTTGAGCATCTCTACTTCTCCAATGCCGCCTCGACCGTATCGGCGAACTCGCCGACCGTCTTGGGGTTCTCCTCGGTATCGAGCTGGATGCCAAACTCGTCCTCGACGGCGACGAGGATCTCGACGGTGCCCAGGCTGTCGAGACCAATCTCCTCGAGCGTGGACTCGGGCTTCATCTCGACATCGTCAAGACCGGCGGTCTCGCGGATAACGTCGCAAACGCGCTCGAAGGTCTTCTGATCTGCCATGGTAGTTCTCCTTTGTTTGTGCCCTAGGGGCGTTTTTTTCCTATGTGCAACTACTTCCAACGAAGCAGATAGCCACCTATATCCAGGCCGGCGCCAAATCCAACGAGGGCGATGGTGTCGCCCGCATTCAGTGCGTCGGTGCGTGCCAGACGGTCAAGCGCAAAGGGAATGCAGGCGCTCGAAATGTTGCCGGTCTCGCGCAGCGTTCGAACCACGCGCTCATCTGGCACGCCGAGGCGCTTGACCGCCTGACTCAGGATTCGTTCGTTAGCCTGATGGAATACAAAATGGTCGATGTCTTCGACCGAAATGCCCGCATCGCCCGCAAGCTTATGGACCGTGTCGCAGATGGCGTTGACGCCGAACTTGAACACGCGGCGGCCATTCATGGACAGCACGCTCTTGCTATCTGCGGAAGCCTTAAACGGCGAGGTGCCGACCAGACCGGGAACGTGTAACGTCTCGACGTCGGGCGCCGTCGAAAGCTCAACGGCAAGGGGGCTGTCTCCCCCAGCCCCAATCACTGCGGCGCCTGCCCCATCGCCAAAGAGCACGCAGGTGGCGCGGTCGGTCCAGTCGAGCGCGCGCGTCATCTGCTCAGCAGCAACGATAAGCACGCGCTCGGCACGACCGCGCTCGATATAGCCCTCGGCGACATCGAGCGCAAACACGAAGCCGGCACAGGCCGCCGAGACATCGAAGGCAGGGCACGCCGCTCCTAGTCGCTCAGCAACGGCACACGCCTCAGCGGGAACAAGGTGGTCACCCGTCGTCGTCGAGCAGACGATCAGATCCAGCTGGCTCGCGTCGATTCCGGACACCTGGAGTGCCCGCTCGCTCGCCGCTACGGCAAGGTCGTCAAGTGACTCGGTGGTACAGACGTGGCGGCTCTTGATACCTGTGCGGGTAAAAATCCACTCATCCGAGGTATCGAGGAACTCAGACAGCTCGTCATTGGAAACACTGCGCTCAGGAAGCGCCGAGCCTGTTCCAAGAATCGTGAAACCCATCACTAGCCTCCTTTGAGTTGTTGACGTGTTTACATCGACCAAGAGAGGGTAACGCATTTCAGTCTTTGTTGACGTGTTAACATTAAATTGTCCAAATGCGACAAAGGCTTCACATTGTGTATATCTCTCGACACCATTGCGTCATTCACTTATTCAATAAGGAGGTAGCAGCCGCTATGGATGCCCAATTAACGATTGTCGACGTAACCGGATCGACCAACGATGACCTGCTCGAGGCAGGAAAACAGGGTGCGCCGCACGGCACAGGACTTGCCGCCCGCGCGCAAACGGCAGGACGCGGCCGGCGCGGCCACAAGTGGGATTCAACCGCCGGCAACCTATTGCTTTCGATTGTCCTGCGTCCATGCGTTAATCCCGCAAAGTACTCTGGTCTTGCCGCCGTCAGCGGCCTAGCGGTGCTCGAAGCACTCGAAAAGCAGGGTCTTGCAAACGAGATTGGCCTCAAATGGCCCAACGACCTGGTCGCGCGAGGACGCAAGCTCGGCGGCATTCTGGTCGAGGCCGCACGCGATAACGAAGGCAAACCTTTCGCCGTCTGCGGCATTGGTGTCAACGTAAACTACACGCCCCAAGAGGTGCCCGATGGCGGCCTGGCGGCAATTGGCCTCTCGGACCTCAACGAGAGCGTTCCCGCCGTCGACATGCTCCTCGATGAGGTCTATCACGCAGTTATAGACGCTGTAGATACCTGGGCAGAGCGCCTCAACGCCAAGGAAGAAGACGCCGGTCCGCTCGCGCCCGTCCACGACGAATATATCGCTCACCTCAATTGGATCGGGAAGCACGTTATCGCCCGCTTCCCCGCTGGAGACGAGCTGGCACGAGGCATATTTAGAACGGTCGACGATTGCGGCCGCGCATGCATTGAGACCGAGAGCGGCTTGCGCGTCTTCCACTTCGAAGAAGCATCCTTGCGCCCCCTGAGCGAATAGGGCGCCGCAGCCGCCGGCTCGGCAGACGAATTCGCTATCCCAAAATCTAAACTCAAAACAAAAGGGCCCCGCTACCAAGATGGCAGCGGGGCTCTGTAAGCTATGAGCGATATCGCTTAGAGCTTGATGTCGATGTCGACGCCAGCGGGGAGGTCGAGACGCATGAGCGAATCAACGGTGCCCGAGGTGGGGTCGAGGATGTCGATGAGGCGCTTGTGGGTGCGCATCTCGAACTGCTCACGGGAGTCCTTGTTCACGTGCGGCGAGCGGATAACCGTGTACAGGTTGCGCTCGGTGGGCAGGGGGACAGGACCGGAAACGCGAGCGCCGGTCTTCTGAGCGGTCTCGACGATGAGCTTCGCGGACTGATCGACGACCTCGTGATCATAGCCCTTGAGGCGAATGCGGATCTTCTGGGTAGCCAACTTAAACCTCCAAAGAGTGCGAGAGATGTTCTCGCAGGATTACGTAACAGGGAGCTCGAACTTAGGCGTTCTTGCTCATGACCTCGTCCACGATGGACTTGGGCGCAGGCTCATAAGAGTCGAACTGCATCGTGTAGGATGCACGGCCCTGGGTCTGGGAGCGAAGGTCGGTAGCGTAACCGAACATCTCGCCCAGCGGCACCTTGGCACGGATGAGCTTACTGTTCTTGCGATCCTCCATGCCCTCGATCTTGCCGCGGCGACCGGAGAGGTTGCCCATAACGTCGCCCATGTACTGCTCGGGGGTCTCGACCTCGACAGCCATGATCGGCTCGAGCAGCTGCGGATCGGACTTCTTGAGGGCGTCCTTGATAGCCATGGAACCGGCGATCTTGAAGGCGGCCTCGGAGGAGTCGACCTCGTGGTAAGAACCGTCGAACAGGGTGACCTTAACGTCGAGGACCGGGAAGCCGGCGATAACACCGGTGTTCAGGGCCTCCTGGATGCCCTTATCGATGGACGGGATGTACTCCTTGGGCACGACGCCGCCGACGATAGCGTTGACGAACTCGTAGCCGAAGCCCTCTTCCATCTTCTCGAGCTTGATGACGGCATGGCCGTACTGACCGCGACCGCCGGACTGACGGACGAACTTGCCCTCAGCCTTCTCGACGTCGTGACCAGCGGTCTCGCGGTAGGCAACCTGGGGCTTACCAACGTTAGCGTCAACCTTGAACTCACGGAGCAGACGGTCGACGATGATCTCGAGGTGCAGCTCGCCCATGCCGGCGATGATGGTCTGGCCGGTCTCGTGGTTGGTGGACACCTGGAAGGTCGGGTCCTCCTCGGCGAGCTTGGTCAGAGCCAGGGACATCTTGTCCTGCTCGGCCTTGGTCTTGGGCTCGATGGCAACGTCGATAACGGGCTTAGCGAACTCGATCTTCTCGAGGACGATCTCCTTGCCCTCGGCGCACAGGGTGTCGCCGGTGGTGGAGTTCTTGAAGCCGACGCAAGCGACGATGTCGCCGGCGGAGGCGTCGTCACGATCGATACGCTCGGCGGCGTTCATCTCGAGGATGCGGCCGAGACGCTCGCGCTGACCGTTGGAAGCGTTGACCACGTAGGAGCCGGACTCGGCGCGGCCGGAGTAAACGCGGACGTAGGTGAGCTTACCGACGAACGGGTCGGTCATGATCTTGAAGACCAGGCCGGAGAAGGGCTCGTCGAAGGAAGGATGACGCTCGATCTCCTCGCCGGTGTCCGGATCGGTACCGGTGACGGCCTCGACGTCGATCGGGCTGGGCAGGTAGTCGACGACAGCGTCGAGCAGCTCCTGAACGCCCTTGTTCTTGTAGGCGGAGCCCACGAAGACGAGGTTGAGCTCGTTGGCCAGAACGCCCTTGCGCAGAGCAGCCTTGAGCTCCTCGACGGTGAAGTCCTCCTCCATGAGGATCTTCTCCATGAGCTCGTCGTCAAAGCTGGCAGCAGCGTCGAGGAGCTCCTCGCGCTTGGTGGCAGCGATGTCAGCGAACTCAGCCGGGATCTCGTCCATCGGCTCGGGGTAGGTCATGCCCTTCGCGTCGGCCTTGAAGTCCCATGCAGTCATGGTGACCAGGTCGATGACGCCCCAGAAGTTGTCCTCGGCGCCCATCGGGACCTGAGCGGCCACGGCGTTAGCGTCGAGACGATCCTTCATGGTCTCGATAGCGTTGAAGAAGTCAGCGCCCACGCGGTCATACTTGTTGATGAAGGCGATGCGGGGGACGTTGAAGGTAGAAGCCTGACGCCAAACGGTCTCAGACTGGGGCTGAACGCCGGCAACGGCGTCGAAGACGGCGACAGCGCCATCGAGGACGCGCAGGCAGCGCTCGACCTCGGCGGTGAAGTCAACGTGGCCCGGGGTGTCGATGATCTGGATGCGGTAGTCCTTACCGTCCTTGTTCCAGAAGCACGTGGTTGCAGCGGAGGTAATGGTTACGCCGCGCTCCTGCTCCTGAACCATCCAGTCCATGGTGGCAGCGCCCTCATGGACCTCACCGATCTTGTGGGTCTTACCGGTGTAGTAAAGAATACGCTCGGTCGTGGTGGTCTTACCGGCATCGATGTGGGCCATGATGCCGATGTTACGGGTATCGGAAAGCTTGTACTTAGGCTTAGCCATGTTAGTTCCTTACCTTAACTTACCAACGATAGTGAGAGAACGCGCGGTTGGCCTCGGCCATCTTGAAGACGTCCTCACGCTTCTTGACGGAAGCGCCCAGGCCGTTGGAAGCGTCGAGAATCTCGTTGGCGAGACGCTCGGCCATGGTCTTCTCCTTGCGAGCGCGGGAGAAGTTGACGATCCAGCGGATACCCAGAGCGGTGGAACGACGGGAGTTGACCTCCATCGGGACCTGATAGGTAGCGCCACCGACACGCTTGGGCTTAACCTCGAGCGTGGGCTTGACGTTGTCCATAGCCTTCTTGAAGGTAGCGAGAGCGTCGCCACCCTCGGACTTCTCGGCAACGATCTCGAAAGCGGTGTAAACGATGCGCTCAGCGGTGGCCTTCTTGCCGTCAAGAAGGACCTTGTTGATGAGCTGAGTCACCAGGCGGTTGTTGTAAACGGCGTCAGGCTGAACCTCACGACGATTAGCTGCTGCACGACGCGGCATGTGAAATCTCCTTAAGTGTCTACCGTGCGGCGCTTAGGCGGCACACGGCGAAAGTATCAAAACGTTATCTGGCTTATTTAGCCTTGGGGCGCTTAGCACCGTACTTGGAACGGGCCTGCATACGGTTCTGGACCGGAGCAGCGTCGTAGGCGCCACGGATGACGTGATAACGGACACCAGGGAGGTCACGGACACGACCGCCGCGGACGAGCACGATGGAGTGCTCCTGCAGGTTGTGGCCCTCACCCGGGATGTAAGCAGTAACTTCGATGCCGTTGACAAGGCGAACACGGGCAACCTTACGAAGAGCCGAGTTCGGCTTCTTAGGGCTCGTGGTGAAGACGCGGGTGCACACGCCGCGCTTCTGGGAGTTGTGCTGCAGAGCAGCGTTCTTGGACTTCTTGGGCACGGAACGACGGCCCTGGCGAACCAGCTGGTTAATAGTAGGCAAAGCGTACTCCTTCTCGAATGATTCCAGCTTTCTGTAAAGTGCAACGGCTTGAATCGAGGGGTCAGCATCCCCCTACGAAACACGCAGTTCGATAGGATACGTGGCGTTAGCTGTGCCGTCAACAGACCACGCCGCCGGGCGTATCCCAAAATTGGCACATTTCCGCAAAGCCTACACAAAAGGAATCCCCTTCTGTGCGCGGGTCGGATCTCCGGCCCGGGCGGCCCAGGTTTTAAGTTTGCTGCTCTACAGTCCTGCGCAAGACGGAAAGCACATTAAGTGCTTTCCTTTGCGTGCGGAACTCGCGACAAACTTAAAACCTGGGCCGCCCGGGCCGGGGATCCGACGTGCTCGTCGGGGCAACGTTCCCTGCCAAAAAGGGACAGGTTAATTTTGGTCGGTTTTATCTGGGAAACGTGGCCGATTACTGTAGTCAGTATCTTTTTGCAGCATCTAGATCGACGACGTTTTCGGAAGTGCGGAGAAAATTCGCAAACCTCCAAGCAGACCGGCATATTTAACGACAAAACCGCAGCTCAGCAGTGGGTCAAATTTTAGGTGTGCTTAACGGTTCTGAGTTTTTCACCGCACTTCCGATGACCAGATGAATAGCGCCCGATCCAACCATCCATGTTTCGCAAAATAGGCCGCTTCCCCTAGTAGGAAGCGGCCCCAAATCTTACGAATAGACGATGGTAAAGGGCTCTTTCGTTTCGGTCTCCCCTGTTGATGTATACCTCACAATTTCAAGGGTTACCGAGACAACTTGATCGACATCAATCAACTTCGTTGGCACCCAGATGTTCTCTCCGCTATTGCGCCCATAAGAAAAATATAAGTTGAACACCCCTGCGTCGTCATCTTCGATAATCTGCTCCGATCCATCCTTGTAGCTGACGGTCAGCTTATTATCAACTGCTTCATAGCCCAAATCATCGATGTGCGTCTGGATGGAAAACGGGCTAATCTCAAGAGGCGAGTCACCGGAGCGGAGTTCCTTTGTATCGACGTACGCTCCAATATTGAACTCGGGTGTCGACGCCTCAAACCGCCTCGCACTCTCACCTTCACCCTCGGTCCAGTGGATATTCCAGGTGACAGCATGTTGCAAATCTCGCTCGCGATCCATAGCGGCAAAGTACATCGTGCCATTAATGACAGTATCGCTTGATGTGTCCTTATCAATTGTGCTGCGCGTGTCAGGCCATTCCTCGCCGAACTTCATATCGGGCGTGCCGATGCCCTGCTCTTCTTCACCATAGAGAACAAGTTCGCCAGTCTCTGCTGCCGGCTTGTAGTAGTTAACACCATTTGGATTGGACAACGTAAACGTCACAGCACCGCAACCGTTTTGGTCGATAGCCATCTCATGGATATCGAGCGTATAGCCGTTGCCCTCGACGGACAGATTAACCTCCTGGACTGCACCCTCCAGGCTTTGGGGCGCGATGCCATCACCAAACTCTCTGGTGTAGGTATATTTAGTCCCCGATGAGCCACCGTTGGTCCAGGTAATGGAATCCCCGTTGCCGTGGTTTCCCCAGGCTGAGGCAAAATAGCCGGAATTGACAACGGCGTAGGCGACCCCTCCGGTCGCCAGTACTCCGCCAAGACATCCGATTACGGCAACATAGAGAGGCTTCGCGTGGCCCTTTCGATGAAGCGGCTCACCCGCAGCGGTATTTAGGACGCGATCTGCAAGGTCGCTATCGGCTTGGATGGACTCGAAGGCCTGCTTGATTTGATTGGATTTCACGGTCGCCCTCCTCTAGGATGAATTTGAGCTTCGATCGACCACGGGCTAAACGCGTTCGAACGGTCGCGGCTGGTACATGCAACAACTCGGCAATCTCTGAGGTCGAAAAGCCCAGATAGTAATAGAGCACGATGGGAACGCGGAATCGCTCCGGAAGTCGCATAACGTCTGACAAGACCGCCTTGGTCTCATCCTGCGCCGCCGAAAGCGAATCGGCCAGGTTCTCAATATCCTCCACACGCCTCCATGGCTTTCGAAAGAGCGATTTGCATTCATTGATCGTGACCCGGATAAGCCAGCGGCGAAGATGCTCCCAACTCTCAAAATGTCCATCGCTTTTAAGCAGCTTAAGGAAGACATCCTGGGCAACATCGTCGGCGTCGGCACAATCGCGCAGGTACGTCAATGCGATTCGAAACACGACATCACGGTGATCCTCGACCGCCTGTCTAAATGCTTGTTCTTCCATAATCACCTCCCGGTGATGCTGATGTTTCTTGCTGAGGCCCTCACCATAGATACGCTCTGGCCGAACGAAATGTTTCAAATTCAAGCAGGAATAACCTACCAAAATAAACCTATCCCCTTTTGGCAGGTTTTCTTCACCAAAAAAGACCCGCTCCCCTGTTGAGAAGCGGGTCTTTGGAAGGGCGGTTAACGTACTAGGAAATTACTCCTCGTCGTTGTCCTTGGCCTCTTCGGCGTCGTCGGTGTCCACGAGCTGGTTGAGCAGCTCGTCGAGGGAAGCCATGTCCTCGTTGATGGCACCGTTGGCGGGAGCCTTCTTGTCGTCGATCGGGGCGCCCAGGAGCTCCTCGTCGGCGTCGGCGTGATGCGTCGGCGCAGCGGAGGTGCCCAGCAGGATGTCGTCCGGACCGTCGGGGCTAAAGACCATCTGCAGCAGCTGCGAGAGGTCTTCCTCGTCGGCAACGTCGTCGTTGTTCTCGAGGATGTAGAGCAGGTCGTGGGCCTCCAGACCGTCACGGAGCTCCTCGATCGCCTTGGCACCGATGCCATCGATGCGCAGCAGATCCTCCTCGGACTTGCCGACCAGGTCGCCGACCGTCTCGATGCCGACCTCGCTGAACTTGTTGGTCCAGCGCTGCGACACGCCCAGGTCGTCGAACAGGTACAGGCGAGCCTTCTCGGCGGAGATGGTGTGGCCGTTGCGGGTGAACGAACCGTCAGCACCACCGAACTCGTCGTAGCCGGCCCAGTCGAGCTGCTGCGGGAGCTGCTCGTCGAGCTCCTTGAGCTGCTCGGGCGCCCACTCGGGCAGCACCTTCGCGTTCGGGGACGTCGGGCCGTCGATGTTGACGTAGCCCTCGGCCGTGCGGTAGGTGAGGCCGGCGCGGTCGTACGCCTTGAGGCCCGTGCCCGCGGGGATCTTCTTGCCCACGATGACGTTGGACTTGAGGTCGAGCAGGTGGTCGACCTTGCCCTCAATGGCAGCCTCGGTAAGGACGCCGGCAGTACGGATGAACGAAGCGCTCGACAGCCAGGAGTCGATGTTGGACGCGACCTTGAGCGTACCCAGGATGACGGGCTCGGCCACGGGAGCCTGACCGCCCAGACGGGCAACGCGCTCGACCTCGTCGGCGAACTCGTAGCGGTCGACGTACTGACCAAGCAGGTACTTGGAGTCGCCGGGGTTGGTGATCTGAACGCGACGCAGCATCTGACGTGCGAGCACCTCGATGTGCTTGTCGTTCAGGTCGACGCCCTGGCTGGTGTAGACGTCCTTGACGCTCTCGACGAAGGTGTGCATCGTCGACTCGATGTCGGTCAGCTTGCGCAGGTTGCGGAAGTTGACGAAGCCCTTGGTGATCTGGTCGCCGGCGCGAACCTCGCAGCCGTCCTCGATCTCGGGCATGAAGCGCACCGAAGCGGGAACGCGACGCTCGTCGAGGACACGGGTGTGATCCTCGGAGTCGGTGAGCGTCAGCACGTACTCGGACTTCTCGGGCTTAATCGAGAGGTGGCCGGAGTACGGGGCCAGCTCGGCCTCGCGACCCAGAATCTTCTCGTTGACGTTGCCGACGATATCGAACATACGGCTGACCGTAGGCAGACCCTGCGTAATATCGTCGACGCCAGCGACGCCGCCGGAGTGAATGGTACGCATCGTAAGCTGCGTACCGGGCTCGCCGATGGACTGGGCGGCAATAATGCCGACCGCGGTACCGATGGCGACCGGACGACGGGTGGAAAGATCCCAGCCGTAGCACTTCTGGCACACGCCGTACTTGGAGCGGCAGGTGAGCAGCGCGCGAAGCTTGACCTTCTTAAGGCCCGCATCGACCATCTTCTGGATGTCGGCGACCTTCTCGATGTAGCCGTCCTGCTCAAAGAGCACGGTGCCATCGGGAGCCACGACGTCCTCAATGAAGCAACGGCCGACGAGGTCGGTGTTGAGGTCGGTGGTGCCGGGGATGATGAGGTTGTAGGTGACGCCCTCGTGCGTACCGCAGTCCTCCTCGCGGACGATGACGTCCTGGGCCACGTCGACCAGACGACGGGTCAGGTAACCAGAGTCCGAGGTGTGGGATGCGGTATCGACCAGGCCCTTACGGGCGCCGTAGGTCGAAATGAAGTACTCGAGCGGCAGCAGGCCCTCGCGGAAGTTCGCCTTAATGGGAAGGTCGATCGTCTCGCCGGACATGTCTGCCATCAGGCCACGCATACCGCCGAGCTGACGCAGCTGGGTCTTAGAACCACGGGCGCCGGAGTCGGCCATCATGTACAGCGGGTTCTCCTCGTCGAACATGTCGAGCATGAGCGCTGCAACCTTATCGGTACAAGCGGTCCACTCGTTAACGACTTCGATGTGGCGCTCCGTCTCGTTGATGAAGCCCTCCTCGAAGTACTCGTTGATCTGGTCGACGTTGGCCTGGGCGCGGTCGAGCAGCTCCTGCTTCTCGGCAGGGATGAGAGCGTCCCACACCGAGATGGTGAGGCCGGCGCGGGTAGCGTAGTGGAAGCCGGAGTACTTGATGGCGTCGAGGATCGGGCCGACCTTGGCCTCGGGATAGCGATCGCAGCAGTCCGCAACCAGCTTGGCCACGTCGCCCTTGACCATCTTGTAGTTCATGAACTCGTAATCTTCGGGCAGGCACTGGCGGTTGAAGATGATGCGGCCGATAGAGGTCTCGAAGCGCGCGGTCTTGTTGCCGGTGACGTCGTAGTCGACAAACTCGTTCTTGCCGTTCTTGACGCGGAAGATACGGGTGCCGTCCTCGTTGATGACGTTGGCATCGGCAGCGGACACGCGGACCTGGATCTTGGCCTGCATGTCGACCTCGGAGCGGCAGTCATAGGCGTGCAGCGCGTCGTCGAAGCTCGAGAACACGTGGTTCTCGCCCGGCAGACCCTCGCGAACCTGGGTGAGGTAGTACACACCGATGATCATGTCCTGCGAAGGGATGTTGACCGGCTTGCCGGATGCCGGCGAGCGCAGGTTGTTCGCAGAGAGCATGAGCACGCGGGCCTCGGCCTGAGCCTGGCTGGACAGCGGCACGTGGACAGACATCTGGTCGCCGTCGAAGTCGGCGTTGAAGGGCGAGCAGACCAGCGGGTGCAGGTGGATAGCCTTGCCCTCGACCAGCACCGGCTCAAAGGCCTGGATGGACAGACGGTGCAGGGTCGGTGCACGGTTGAGCAGCACGACGCGGCCGTCGATGACCTCTTCGAGGATATCCCACACAAAGGTGGCACCGCGGTCGATAGCGCGCTTGGCGCCCTTGATGTTCTCGACCTTGCCAAGCTCGACCAGGCGCTTCATGACGAAGGGCTTGAAGAGCTCCAGCGCCATGGTCTTGGGCAGACCGCACTGGTGCAGCAGCAGCTTGGGGTCGGTAACGATTACCGAACGGCCGGAGTAGTCGACACGCTTGCCCAGCAGGTTCTGACGGAAACGACCCTGCTTGCCCTTGAGGGCCTCGGCGAGCGACTTGAGCGGGCGACCGCCACGGCCAGAGACCGGGCGACCACGACGGCCGTTGTCGAACAGGGCGTCCACGGACTCCTGGAGCATGCGCTTCTCGTTATTCACGATGATCGCAGGGGCGTCCAGGTCGAGCAGGCGCTTGAGTCGGTTGTTACGGTTGATCACGCGACGGTACAGGTCGTTGAGGTCGGACGCGGCGAAACGGCCACCGTCAAGCTGGACCATCGGGCGCAAATCGGGCGGAATGACCGGAATGACGTCCAGGATCATGTTCGCGGGGCTGTTGCCGCCCTTCAGGAAGGCGTCAACGACCTCGAGGCGCTTAACGGCCTTCTCGCGCTTCTGCTTCTGGGAGTCCTCGTCGGCGATGATGGCCTTGAGCTTCTCGGCCTCGGAGGGGAGGTCGATGGCAGCGAGCAGGTCGCGGACGGCCTCGGCACCCATGCCGCCCTTGAAGTACATCGAGTAGTAGCGGGTCATCTCGCGGAACAGCGGCTCATCGGAAATGAGGTCGCGCTCGCTGAGCTTCATGAAGGCGTTGAAGGCGTCCGTACGGAGCTGCTTCTCGTCCTTGCACTCTTCCTCGATGTCGACGATGCCGGAGGCGATCTCCTCGGGGGTCAGCGGCTCCTCGTCGGAGAACTCGTCGAAGTTCTCGGGGTTGCCCTGCTCCTTGAGGGACTCGATCTGGCGGGCGCACTCGGCATCGATCTCTTCCAGATCGGCGGCGAGCTCCTCGCGCAGGTCGTCAGCGTCGGCCTCGCGAGCCTCGTAGTCGACCTCGGTGATGATGTAGCTGGCAAAGTACAGAACCTTCTCGAGGTCCTTGGACTTGATGTCGAGCATACGGCTCATCGGGAAGCTCGTGGGGCTCTTGAAGTACCAGATGTGGGACACGGGAGCGGCGAGCTCGATGTGGCCCATGCGGTCGCGACGCACCTTGGCCGAGGTGACCTCGACGCCGCAGCGCTCGCAGACGATGCCCTTAAAGCGGATGCCCTTGTACTTGCCGCAGGAGCACTCCCAGTCCTTGGCGGGACCGAAGATCTTCTCGCAGAACAGGCCGTCCTTCTCGGGCTTGAGGGTACGGTAATTGATGGTCTCGGGCTTCTTGACCTCGCCGCGCGACCACGAGCGGATCTTGTCGGCGGAAGCAAGCGAGATCTTTACCGAGTCGAAATCAGTAGCTTCGAAATCTGCCACAGTCAACTACTCCTTATCGGTCGTGGTGGCGGCGAGCTCATCGAGGATGGCGTCGGCCGCGTCGGCGGAGGTGTCGGCCTCGTCGATGGAGGGGAGCTCGGTGAGCGCGTCGGCCACGACCTCGGAGGCAGCCGGAACCTCGGGCTCGGCGTCCTGCAGCGGCTCGATGTCGAGCGCCAGGGAGCGGATCTCCTTGACGAGCACCTTGAAGGACTCGGGGATGCCGGCCATCGGCACGTTCTCGCCCTTGACGATGGACTCGTAGGTCTTCACGCGGCCCACGGTGTCGTCGGACTTGACCGTGAG
>USPH01000010.1 GCA_900556515.1 uncultured Collinsella sp. | reverse complement strand
AGATGTGTATAAGAGACAGGGGCGCTGACGCCCCCCAGACCTATGTGATGGAGCTCTTTGGCGGCCCCACGAGCGCCTTCAAGGACGTCGCCCTGCAGATGCTCCCCCGTCTGATGGCCCGCACTTCCGCCAAGGACGGCGGCGCCGAGCGCATCATGATCGTCACCGCCACGTCGGGCGACACGGGCAAGGCCGCGCTCGCCGGTTTTGCCGACACTCCGGGCACGGGCATCACCGTTTTTTATCCCGAGGGCAAGGTCAGCCGCGTCCAGAACCTGCAGATGTCCACGCAGGAGGGCGATAACGTCGCCGTCTGCGGCATCCGCGGCAACTTTGACGACGCCCAGAGCGCCGTCAAGCGCATCTTTGCCGATAAGGAGCTTGCCGAGCGCCTGGAGGCCGCTGGCACTGTGCTTTCGAGCGCCAACTCCATCAATGTCGGCCGCCTGGTACCGCAGGTCGTCTACTACTTTGCCGCCTATGCGCAGCTGCTGCGCGCCGGCGCTATCGAGGCCGGCGACGCCGTAGAGTTCTGCGTGCCCACCGGCAACTTTGGCGATATCCTGGCCGGCTACTATGCCAAGCGCATGGGTCTGCCCGTCGCCAAGCTCGTCGTGGCGAGCGACAAGAACAACGTGCTTGCCGACTTCTTGACCACCGGCGTCTACGATCGCAACCGTCCGTTCTTCACGACCATCTCGCCGTCGATGGACATCCTGATTAGCTCCAACCTGGAGCGCATGCTGTACTTCCTGTCCGACGGCGACTGCGAGCTCGTCGCTGGCCTTATGGAACAGCTGGCAGAGACCGGCCGTTACGAGGTACCCGCCGAGCTGCTGGCCAAGATCCAGAGCGTGTTTGGCTGCGGCTGGGCCAGCGAGGATGAGGTTCGCGCCGCCATCAAGAGCTGCTGGGACGCTAACGATTACGTGATCGACCCGCACACCGCCTGCGGCTATCACGTCTTTGAGCAGGTCGCCCCCGCCGAGGGCGCCAAGGCCCGCGTGCTGCTTTCGACCGCCAGCCCCTACAAGTTCCCGCGCGCCTGCTGCGAAGCTCTGGGGCTTAACGTTCCCGAGGACGACTTTGAGGCTATGCGTGTGCTCGAGCAGGCCACCAACACGGTCGCCCCGACCCAGCTCGCCGAGCTCGAGTCCAAGCCCGTCCGCTTCGAAGACGTCTGCGACGTCGACGAGATGGCAAGCTACGTCGAGTCCGCAGCAAAACGAATGAGCACCAACTAGATCCCTCATTAAGCGCCGGCGAAAGCCGGCGCACCTTCTTTCATCAGATAACCCCCGGGTTGATGACGAACGCGCACAGCATGCCTGGCTGTTTAGTTCGTCGCGAGTTCCGCACGCAAAGGAAAGCACTTAATGTGCTTTCCGTCTTGCGCAGGACTGCCCGAGCAGCGAACTAAACAGCCAGGCACGCCAGGAGGACTCACATGATCAAGATCACCGTCCCAGCAACAAGCGCCAACTTGGGCATCGGCTACGACACCCTCGGCATGGCCGTCAGCCTCTACTCGCACTTCACCTTCGAGCGCGCCGACAAGCTCACCATCACGGGTTGCCCCGAGGAGTTCCAAAACGAGAACAACCTAGTCTACGTGAGCTTTGTGGATGCGCTGGCCGCATGGGGCGAGCCGGCCTTCCCCGTCGCCATCGACATTCAGACTGACGTTCCCGTCGCTCGTGGCCTGGGTTCCAGCTCCACCTGCGTTGTCGCTGGCATTATGGCCGCCGCCGCGCTGACGGGCCACACCGTCGACCGCGCCGAGCTCGTCCGCATCGCCACCGAGGTCGAGGGACATCCCGACAACGTCGCCCCCGCCATCCTGGGCGGCGCAGTCTGCTCTTTTACACCGACCGATTCGCTCCCCCAGTGCCTGCGCTACGAAGTGAGCGATCGCCTGCGTTTTATTACCGTGATTCCGCCCTACGAGGTACACACGAGTGAGGCGCGCAAGGTCGTGCCGCAGGAGATTCCGCTTTCCACCGCCGTATGGCAGATGGGCCGCATCGCCGGCATGACGCGCGGTCTCGAGACCGGCGATCTGGACCTGATTGCCGCCGCCAACGACGACCGCATCCAGGAGCCCTATCGCCGCCGCCTCATCCCCGACTACAACGCTGTGCGCGACACCTGCCTTAACGGCGGCGCCAAGACCATCTGGATCAGCGGTTCGGGCTCGACCCTCATGGCCGTAACCGACGATACCATCGTGGCGAAGTTCCTACAGGTCAAGCTGCGCGAGCAGTTCCCCAAGTGTGACACACATATTCTGACGTGCGACACGGAAGGCGCCCAGATCGAATACCTGTAGCGTCCTGCCTCACTGCTCTCACCGGTCCCCTTGGGGCTTCCCCTGAAAACGTCCTCGATCATGAATTGCCCCGTCGTGCGCTTCGCGCGACGGGGCAATTCGATCAGCGGATTGTTTTCAGGGGAAGCCCCAAGGGGGCCTGCGCAGCCTCGACAGGATAATCGCATTCACTGATTTAATATTGCGTTCCTTCGGAGTAACGGACAAGAAGCCTTCACGATGCGGAAAGATTTGGGGGCAAAGCCCCTGGCCTCCCCTACGTTAACTTCGCTGACGGCGGCTACAGGGACCTACACTCTGGAAAGTCGCCGGGCTGATTTTTTTGGCTTCTATTTGATAAAGGCGCACTTCCCAGCATCTCATTCGCCCTATAGCTCTGTTTTAATTTCTAATTGATGATCGATGCGTGGCGTCATCTAATTATCTTCGCTACTCAAAACAGCCCCAAGTTTACGTACTAGCGTCTCAACAGTAATTCCGAGTGCATCCGCATAGACAAACTGCTCATAAACCCTAAGGCTACGTTCCCCGGTCTCGACCTTTGAGATGAACGACTGAGGTACCCCCAGTTTCTTTGCGAGTTCAACCTGAGTGATACCTTGCTCCCGACGAATCTGGGAAAGGCATTTTCCGCATGTCCTGTTAGCATCAACGTTCATGCCGTTTACGCTATATTCCATTTTGATATATCCCAAACTGGGATATATTTATGTCACCAGCCATTCCGCTTATCAAAAATGCCCATTGCAGATCCATAGCTAGAAGGAGCCTCGATAAACATGAATGACGAGATGAAGGAGCCCGACGAGGAAAAGGCACTCAGTGAGTCCGACGAACGGAAGCCAGATTTCAAAGCCGAGCAGTTTTCTGATGGTGCTAGCGACACCCCCTCCTCTGATATTCCGCCATCAAACGAAGATGACGGCGCACGCAAAAATGAAGAAAACGACTCACTTCTAACGCGGGCCATTCATAAAATAGGCAATAAAAAACGAGCGGCAATCGCAGCTGCCGTGGCAGTTGTCATCATCTTCAGTTTGCCCATGCTGTTTCCTCAATTGTTTTGTAGCCACAAACTATGGGCCAATGCAACCTGCACTAGCCCTCGTGTATGCAAAAGTTGCGGCAAAACCGAGGGAGAACCTCTCGGGCACGAATGGGAAGAAGCAACTTGTACGACACCGAAGACCTGCCAGCGTTGCGGCGAAACGAAAGGGGAGCCACTCGGACACCAACCGGGCTCGTGGACCAAAGAACTCGACTACGTAGATGCCACTTCGAAGGAAATACGAGAATGCGAGAGATGCGGAGAGGTCGTTGACACCCGCAACGAGAAGGAAATCACATCTTTTCTTGGCGACGGAAAGTTTTCAATTTCCCCAAAAGGCTTTATTGATCGACTTAACGAGCAATTCTCCGATATCCCCAATTGCAGCAGCATGAATGCGGATTACGAACTTGACGATAGCGGCATGGGACTCGAACTTCAGATCAAAAACGGTTCAAAGATTGCCGGTATTGGAGGCTTCTTTTCGGACTCGAGTAACCCGGTGCTACTCAGCTATCTTGGATCCGAAAACTGCTTCAAAAACATAGTCATGTACTTCGAAAACTCCGACTATGCCGCGGCGACAGCATTGGCAACTATACAAGCAATCGATCCAACACTTTCGTTTTCAGACGCCAAGGAAGTTGGTGCTGCCTGCGTAGATACGCCAACTGTCAAAAATGGAATTACGTATGCAATCGTAGCTTCGAATGGAGAGTACTGGCTAAGCGCTCGAATTGAATAATTTTCTTTGAGTACTAAATTCAGACGCCTCTTACTCGCGACATATTAAAACTCAACCCCTGGCAGCATCGTCAATCGAAAATTGCCCCGCCGAGCACTTTAGCTTGGCGGGGCATTTCAATATGAAAGCGGATTTAAATATCAACAAGGCCTGCACGCTCCAACGAGACAGCCGGCTTCGCTGCTCAAATTGCCCTTGGTGAACCACAAGTTGAGCAATCAGTGGCCAGAATCCCCTTTAGGCTGCGCTGGTTTCTTTGTATTCGAAGACTGGTTCTAGGAGGTCTTCGATGTTGCAGTGGAGGGCTTTTGCTATAGCTCTTACGGTTGTTACCGAGGCTTCATTGATGTTTCTCTGGCGCTGTTCGTACATTTGGATTGAGCGGAGTGACACACCTGATTCGTATGCTAGATCTTGTTGGGTTTTCTTAAGCTTCTTTCTTGCTAACGCAAGTTTTGTTTGCCTGGACGCTTTCTTCGCCATATCGCAGACGAGGCGAGCCACGCGTTCCTCCGAGGCTTCGTGCCAGGGGTAGTACAGACTGCGCAGCGCATCAAATGGAACGACATGCAGCAAATCTTCGAAAGACTCTCCTAGGCGCCACTGAAGGTATGCCAATATCCAGCCTGTCCAATATTCCGGCGTCTTCTCAAATCGATAGGTGCAGTCCGGTATAGGCCTGTTTTGATAGCCCGACCTTTCGGCGATAAGCGCGAACAGCTCAACGCCCGATTTTCCCGACACTACCCATGCGTTGCCGCGTTCGAACTCGCGAGCTACGCCGCTCAGGCAAAAGAGTTCAGCAACTTCCGATCCTTCTGCTCCATAATCGTTAACGGCATAGTCAAAGCAGTCGCCGAGATTGTTCATTGCATCCTCGAGATAGTAGACGGGGTATGTTCTACTCGGCCCACAATCCGTTAACTCTTGGATCATTTAAATCAACCCTCCCTGCCATTAAATCCCTAATGTAGACACCCTCAGAGTCGAATCCATTCACAGTTTCCAAGTACTTGCGCCGCGCGTTCTGCTCTCGCTTAAAGCGCTTGGGATAGTATTCGGAGCCGGTTGCCTGCTTCCAATCGCAAAATGTAATTGCCGAAAACGCACTCTCGCTCATGAGCGCATATTGGATACCCAAATCTCCTAAACGCATAATGCGCTGCAGCTGCCTGAGCGAAATCATGCCGCTGACAAACTGTCTTGCGAACGAAAAATATGAGTCGTCAGCACGATAGCCCCGGATGATGTCATATGAAGAAATGTCAATCAGATAGTTATCGAGTGAATAACGAAGCCCTTCGCGCGCCAACGGCGTCGAGACATTGAATTCCCTGTTGTCGGCCAAAATCGCAAGCCAGTTGAGAATTGAATAATCGCCGGACTCCAAATCCAAAACTGAAAGGCCATCCGCATTGAGTTCGTATCGATTCGCAATGCCATCGGCCTCGGTCCGGCATGCCCAATCCATCGCCATTTCCTCATGTGGCGTGCAATAAAACCCACGACCATAGTCATTGAATTGTCTGCATTTATCCAACGACGGATGCTCGACAACAACCTCCGACCCGTGCCAAAGCTCCATTGTGACCTCCAAATACAAATATCACCCCAGTGATAGTTTACCAATAACTATCACTGGGGTGATATGAACGGGGGCTTTTGACGGTTTAACCCTGACTAGAGGCAGGCTTCGGCGATGCGGCGCTTGAGTTCGTCGATGCCGGTGCCGGTCTGGGAGCTTGTGATGATTACGTTCTCGGCCGGAACGTTGAGCTGCTTTTTGATGGCTGCTGCCTGGCGGGCCTGCTGGGTGCGACTGAGCTTGTCGGCCTTGGTGAGGCAGACGATAAAGTTGAACCCATTGCCCTGCAGGTAGTCGATCATGTCATGATCGAGCTTGCTGGGATCGTGACGAATGTCCACCAGCGAGACGACCAAGTTAAAGCTGCGCTCGGAGTCGAAAAAGTCGCCGATAAGCTCGGCCCAGCGGTCGCGCTCGGCCTTGGAGCGACGGGCGAAACCGTAACCCGGCAGGTCCACGAAATGCACGTCGTCGGCCTCAAAGAAGTTGATGTTGCTCGTCTTGCCCGGCGTACTGGAAACCTTGACTAGGTTCTTGCGGCCAAATAGCTTGTTCATAATCGACGACTTGCCCACGTTGGAGCGGCCGACAAAGCTCACCTCGGGGCAGGTGGACTCGGGAATCTGCGAAACCTTGCCATAGCTGGCGACGAACTTGGCAAGCTGGTAGTTAATGGAATCGGCCATGGACACTCCTTGGTCGTAGGTTCTTACAAATAGACGCGCTATTGCGCAGCGGCAATGCGGCGGACGATATCGAGCGTAATGTCACTTGCGACACGCGCGTACTCGAACAGATCGAACTCTCGCTCGCAAATTGCATCGTACGCCTCGTCACAATTATCGCTGATAGCGCGCAACACCAGGCAATCGACACCATTTTTGGTTGCGACATGGGCAATTGCCGCGCCCTCCATGCCGACACAATCGGCATGCGTCGCCTCGATAGCGTCGTTGCGCATGGCGGCGCCCGTCACAAAACGGTTACCCGTGGCAATCGTGCCGACCAGGAACTGCTTGGTGCCCTCATTCGAAGCGACTGCATTTTTCGAAGCGTCAACAAACCCACGCTCAGCAAGCACGTCGGCGGCAATATCGACCAGCGCGGGCGTCGAGCCAAACTCCTCGAGCCCCGGTGCGGACTCGGCGATAAGCGCGGTATCGGTATCCAGATAGCGTAGGCGTTTGCCAATGACCACGTCGTCGATATGGAGCTTGGGGTTCAAACCGCCCGCAATGCCCGAAAACACAACAGCCTGCGGAGCATACTTGCTAATGAGGTGCTGTGTTGCAGCAGCGGCGTTCACCGTGCCCATGCCCGCCGTTGTGGCGACAACTGTCAGGCCGTCGAGCTCACCGCTCACAACGGTCAAGCCCGCCTCCCGTGCCTCGCAAACGTCGCTCAGCTCTTCCTTAATCTGCATGATCTCTTTTTCGAGCGCACCGATAATCGCGATGGTAGCCATACCATTCCCCAAACCTATACGAAATTCTCAACCAAGGTATGGTACCAGCATTTTGTTTGACCTCGCCAAACGAACACGCTAAGCCAGTGCAGCTCGCGTATCAAACAGAGCCTTTGCAATCGCGGCCGTAACCTCGCTCGAACGGTCACTCCATGGCATCGATGTCATGACGCTCATGACATAGGTACGGCCATCGATGTCGATGAGGCCTGCATCGCATGTCGAATAGTAACCATCCTCGCTAATCCAGCCTGCCTTGTTGCGCACCAAAACCTGCTCGTCCGCAATGCCATCGCGAATAAACGAGCGCGATGTTGATGTCAGAAGGCCCGACAACCACTGTGAAGTCTCGGTATCCATGCTCAGATACTCGCTCATCTCACGCCATAACCTCGCAGAAGTGCGCGGGCAGTAGGTCGGAAAATCACTCATCGGATTCAGTGCCGTTTCGTCATCAACACCCAGATTGGCAATCCAATCCTCATAGCCATCATGGTCAAACGCCGCGCGTAACGCGATAAACGAATCGTTGTCTGAGTTGGCGACGGCATTCTCGATAAGGTCGCGCACCGTCTGCCAGCCCATGCTGCAACCACCATACGTGGCTAAAGGCCCATCGAGCGACACCCGCCCCGATTCGACCAACGTCTCGCAAATATAGAGCGCATACAGCGCTTTGTAGCTGCTCGCTCCATACACCTCGACATCGGCGTTATACGTCACGCCCCTACCGCTCGATAGGTCGTAGAACACTACACCCACGTCGCCCAGCTCCTGCGCCCGACACAGGGCATCCTGGAGCGAGGCAAGGCTCTCATCCTCCAAGGCAGGAGTCTTGTTATCCACCAACGAGAAGGTCCGAACGGTATCACCCGAAGGGATATCGTTGAAGTCCGCCTTCGAAAGTCTCGTCTTGAGATCTGCCGTCGACAGAGCTTGATCTGCCGACGCTTTGGACTTTGAAACCTTCTCGTTTTGCAGCTGTACCGTTGACGCATCTGGGCGCACCGTTCGCTCCGAGGCGTAGGTTTTAACGGTAATTCCGAGGATAATAACCGCCGACGTTAGCATCCCAATGGCGGCAATCTTCCTCACGCGGATGCGAGCGCCGGCAAGGCCACGCGAAGACGTGCCCTTCGTCTTATATCTGCTGCCATGCTGCGGCACATACTCGTCCCGCGATGCGATGTTTCGCACGTGGTCTCCTGACTGCCACCGTTTATATACGAGCAGTATGATACCGAGCAGGCATTTCTTTCCAAAGATATTCAGCGGCGTTTAAGGTGTCTTTAAAGAAACCACAAGCGTATTTATCCAAATGGCACGATTCTGTTGCGCATCTCACCGCAACCCAGAGAGCAGTCTTTTAAGGACGGGGCTCTTTAGCAATCAACTAGGTGCCCAGGGGCACTCATTTAAGTCTGTCCCCAATGAGTGCCCTTGGGGAACGAAAATGGCATGCTATCCGATAGCGTTTTTGAGTTCCGCGCGACGCTTTTTCATGCCCGTCATGACGGCGTTGCGCAGCTCGGGCATGCGCGCGGTATCCATCTGTGGAACGCCCTCGAGCTTATAGGGAATGCCCAATTGCTCGTACTTGACGACACCCATCGTGTGATACGGCAGCATTTCCAGGCCCACCACGTTGTGCCATGGAGCGATGAGGCGGCCGAGCGCCTCGCACTCCTCAACCGTATCGGTAATGCCGGGCACCACCACGTGGCGGATAACGACCTTAATCTTGCGACGGGCAAGCTCATCACCAAACGCCAGAATGCGTGCGGGATCGCAACCGGTCAGCTTTTTATGCTCAACGGGATCGGCATGCTTGATGTCGAGCATCTCCATGTCGGTCTCGTTGAGAACAGTATCGAACTTCTCGGGATGGTTGGGGTCAAACGCATAGCCGCAGCTGTCGAGGCAGGTATGCACGCGGCCATCGGGGTTGTTGTGCATTGCACGGAACAGGTCGGCTAAAAACGCGGGCTGCAAGAGCGGCTCGCCGCCGGATACCGTAATACCACCGCTGCGGTAAAACTCATGGTTGCTCTGAAACTCGTCCATCAGGTGCTCGACGGTCACCATGGTGCCGCCGTTAACCGACCAGGTATCGGGGTTGTGGCAATACGCACAACGCATGGGGCAGCCCTGAACAAACACCACAAAGCGGATGCCGGGTCCATCGACCGTTCCCATCGTCTCAATCGAATGCACGCGGCCCAGGGCAAACGCGGAGTCCTCAGGACGAGCGTCCACACCCTCGAGCGTCATCTCAGCCATTCCCGCTACCTTGCCTCTCTTTGATTTTAGCTACATAAATGCCAGAGCCATTCTAGCCCATACGTTTGCGTTTAAACGTCTCGGGCTAGAATGGCACGTTTTAATCTATCCCCCATTACCGTGACGGGAGCCCATGTCGAGATGTGAAGGCGAAGAATGCTCGCCTACAGCCTTTACGCCTTGAGCGTGAGCACCGCACCGAAGGCGGTCGGGCCGCAATGGCTCGAGATGACACCGCCGACCTGAGTCCAGGTAACGTCTTTAAAGCCCAGGTCGTGCGCATAGACTTCCATGTCGTCGCGCAGCTCCTGGGAAAGGCCTACCGAATACGCCAGGCCAATGTGCGAGTAGTCAATCTCGCCCTTCGCAACCATGTGGTCAATAAAGGCGCGGGCGCACTTGAGCATAGAGCCGCGGAACTTCTTGGTCGCCACAAACTTACCGCCCGTCACCTCAATGCAGGGCTTAATCTTGAGCAGGTGGGCGCCAAGGAACGCGACGTTGGACAGACGACCGCCCGCCTTAAGAAAGGCTAGGTCGGTAGGAACAAAGCCCAGCAGCACACGGTCCATGACGGAGTTCGTAAATGCAAAGATCTCGTCGACGGTGGCATCGGGGTGAGCCTCGATGTATTTGGCGGTCTCGACGACAACAAGCGACTGGCCTACCGAGACAAAGCGCGTGTCCATGGAGAACACGTAGTCGCGCCCCTGGGCCGCAATCTTTGAGGACTGATGCGAACAGGTCGTGGCCTCGGAATATGCAAGATGCAAAATAGTCGCGTCGGGCTGCTCAGCGTGAATGCGGTCGTACACGTGAGCAAAATCCGCAGGTGCGCAGCCGCTGGTCTTGGGCATCACGCCAAACTCGTTGCAGCGCGAATAAATCTCGAGCGGATCGATCGAGCCGTCCTCGACGGTCTCGTCACCAATCGTGACATGCATAGGCACGCGCACGATGCCGTAGCGCTCGCAGAGCTCCGGCGTCACATCCGACCCAGACTCAACCACGATTACGTACTTGCCCATTATTATCACGACCCATCTCGACGTTGGCTTTTCAATACATGACACGCGCCGCCGCACTGTTGCACAACGGCGTCCAAGCGCCAAAGAGACGCCGCCCCTTGCGCACAACAAAGGACAGCGTCTCCCTGGAAAACTCCGTGCTTATCTGAGATTCTACACGGTTTATTAAGGAGTGTTACTTATTCCGCAAACGGTCGCTATACGCGATAAGCGGTAGCTGGCCGCGGCAACTGCGACACATTCCGCCCAACAAGTCCAATCGTGCTCCATGCACGGTTAATGAGCGAGGCGGTAGAAATCCATCGACGCCGCACCCTCGGCGTGCAGCTCCATCGCCGGAACCGCCGGCGAATAGGTACGGCTCGTAAGTGCCGCCTCGCCACCGTTGGCAAAAATCTCGACCATCGTAGTGTCCGAAAGCACGCGCAGGTCGCGAAGTTCGCCGAGCTCGATCGACCTCTGGTCGCGTCCATAGCCTTCGTCGCCCATATCGAGGGTAAGCATCCCGTCCGTATAACGCACAAAGACACCCTTGCGGATTTCGAGCTCGATCATCTTGGCTCCCTCGCAGGAAACCACGACATCAAACAGGCGTCCCGGCTCCTCAACGGTCTCACCGCCTACAGCACGAACGCAATCGCCGCGCATCCTCTCAATCTCGTGCGCCGGCCACTGGCAGAGCTTGCCGCCGCGCATGCTCAGCTCTCTCGGCATCGTCAGCGCGCACTGCCACCCGCGCGCCGCCGTCGGGCTTTCTGTCGTCGCATCGGGGCAACCCGACCATCCGATCATCAAACGCCGACCCGCAGCGTCCTCAAAGGACTGCGGGGCATAGAAATCAAAACCGGCATCGACCATCGGGGGCATGCCCTTCCCGACGATTTTAAAGCTCGGCGCCTCCCAATCGGCCTCGATGGGGAACCACACGCACTGATGCGGATTGCGGTAACGCCAACCATCGGCAGGCACACCCTGCGGACAGCAAACGAGAATAAGCTCGCCATCGAGCTCAAACAGATCGGGGCACTCCCACATAAAGCCAAACTTCTCGCCCAACTCAATGCGCGTCGCATAGCTCCAGTCCTCAAGATTGCGCGAGGTATAGACAAGCACGCAGCCACGGTCGTCTTTCGTACGAGCGCCCAGAACCATGTAGTAGATACCGTCGTGTTCAAGGATCTTGGGGTCGCGCACGTGCGTACCGATATCGTCGGGGTAATCGACCGGCCCAACAGCTATGCGCTTCTCGCCCAATTCGTCGGGATTCTCGGCAACCATATGAATCTGGTTTTGCTCACGGCCCGTCAACACGTAGTCGTAATCATCACGGTCAAAATGCTTAACGTTGCCGGTATAGAAGTAGTGAATCTTGCCATCACGTACAAAGGCAGAACCAGAATACGCTCCACTCGAATCCAAATTGGAATCGGGGAACAGCACGGGACCGTGATTCTCGTACGTCACAAAATCCTTTGTCGTCAGATGGTTCCAAAGCACTGGACCGCCATGCGCAGCATCGAACGGATCGTATTGATGATAGATGTGATACGTATCACCAATCTGAACCAAACCATTGGGGTCGTTGAGCCAACCAAGCTCAGGCTCCACATGGAACAAAAGCCTATCGGGGTCGGACGCGATGCGAGCCGCCGTCTCATCCTGTCCGGCACGCCACTGCTCATAGTCCGCACGCATCACCTTGTTTTTTTGATTAAACATCACCATTGACCTTCTCGTCTATAGGAAAGGACGCTCGACTCACACGAGCCGAACGCCCTTCCCCAAATGGACTTATCCGCACATTACGCTGAACGGCTCAACTAGAAGCTAACGTCGAAGCCAGCGCCAGCGCCCTCTTCATCGGTGGTCGGCACGCCCTTTGCCTTGTTGTAGGCAAAGATCAAGACGATCGGCACGATGAAGGCGATGAGATTGCCAGCCACATACCACACGAGCGTCTCGGGCGTAACGATGAGCAGGCCAAGCACGCCGGTCAGACCCTGACCGATGGCGCGCACCTCAAAGAGCTTCACGAAGGCACCGCCGCAGCCTGCACCGATGCAAGCGCAGATGAACGGGATGATCGAGTAGCGCATGTTTGCAGCAAAGATTGCGGGCTCGGAGATACCGACCAGCGTCGGGATAAAGGACGACATGCAGATGTTGCGCTCTTTGGAGTGCTTCTTGTGAATGAGGTACATGCCGATGGCGCCGCCGCCCTGGGCGATGATGGAAACCGACCAGATGGCCTGGATGTAGTTGAAGCCAGTCGTGGCAACGAGGTTGGCCTCGATACCCTGGATGAACTGATGCGTACCGGTAACGACGAGCGGCTGCAGGAACGCGGCGAAGACAAAGGCACCAAAGACGCCCATTCTGTTGTACAGGACATCGATTACGCCAGCGAGGACGTCGCCGATCAGGTTGCCGAGCGGGCCGAACACGGTGAACAGGGCAACGTTAGCAAGAATCAGGGTAACGGTCGGGACAAAGACAAACGAGACGACCTCGGGGATGTACTTCTGGGCAATCTTTTCGACCTTGGCCATAAACCAGGCAGTCAGGATTGCAGGGAACACGCCGCCCTGGAAAGCAACCATGGGGATGGAGAGCGGACCGAAGTTCCAGTACTCAGCACCCGTCGGATCCATAACGAACGTGTTGCGGTTCATAAGGCTCGGGTGAACCATGACGATACCGACGAGGATACCCAGAATCGGGTTGCCGCCAAAACGCTTGACTGCGCTGTACATAACCAGGACAGGCAGGTAGTCGAACGTGGTGGCGATAATGGCAAAGAAGCTTGCGAGGTTCTTGAGGAACTCGCTGTGATCGGCGAGGCTGCCCTCCATGCCAAAGAGGCCGTTGGCAACGATCAGCGACTTAAGGCCGATGATGATAGCGGCGCCGACGAAGGCGGGAATGATGGGGATAAAGATGTCCGAGAATACCTTGAGGACCGAGAAGAACTTGCCCTTCTTGTCTGCCTCGGCGCCCTTGACCTCGGAAGCGCTGATCTCCTTAACGCCCGTCAGAGCCATAAACTCATCGTAAACCTTGTTGACGGTACCGGTACCGAAGATGATCATGAGCTGGCCGCTGTTGTACCTGTCTCTTATACACATCTCC
>USPH01000009.1 GCA_900556515.1 uncultured Collinsella sp. | reverse complement strand
ATACGATATCTGCGCATGTCTCGTGGGCTCGGAGATGTGTATAAGAGACAGCAATTGAGCGCGTGACCTGCGAAAACAACCCCCTGTGGCACCATGCGGTCACGGGCGCGAAAACGGGAGATTGACGTGTACGATCGACGACTTGAGGCCATATCGGCCGCCGCGGAGCTGGGAAGCTTCTCGCGTGCGGCGGCAAAGCTGCGCGTGTCGACGCCGGCGCTCGTCAAGCAGGTATCGGGTTTTGAGGCGGAGTTCGGTATTACGCTGTTCGAGCGCTCGCACTCGGGCGTCAAGGTGACGCCGGCGGGTGCTCTGCTGGTGGACGACGCGCGCTCGATCATGCGCCAGTCCGAGGACGCCCTGCGCCGTGCCCGACGTGCGGCGGGCGATGGCGGTGCCGTGCGCCTGGGCGTGTCGATGATGTGTCCGGGGCGCCAAACGCTGTCGATGTGGACGGGCATTCACGATCTGGAGCCGTCGCTGCGATTTGAGATTGTGCCGGTAAGCGACCTCTACGACGAGCGCGAGACCGTCATGCGCAGCTTGGGCCGCGAGGTCGATGTGGTGCAGTCGAGTTTTTCGACTCCGCGCTGGGGTGATGCCTGCCAAAAGCTCCGCATCGTCAACGTGCCGTTTTATATCGACCTGCCGCGCACGAGCCCGCTGGCGCGCAAGACGCGCATCACGGTTGCCGACCTGGAGGGCAAGCGCCTGCGCGTGCTCCGTCACGGCAACGACGCTATGGACAGCCTGCGTATCGATCTGTTGGCCGACGGCGGCGTGGATGTGATCGACGTGGATAGCTTCGACTTTGCGCTCTTTAACGAGGCGGAGGAAAAGGGTGACGCGGTACTCACCTGCGGCGCATGGTCGGGGGTGCACCCGGCCTTTGTGGGCGTACCGTTCCTGTGCGGCCGCGAGGTGCCGGTCTTTCTGCACTACCCGCTCGAGCCCACCCTCCAAGTACAAAAATTCGTCAACGCCATGGCCCAACTCCTTAACTAGCTAATTTAGGACGGGGCTTTTTAGCTACTTTCGCCGCACTACCAGCACAATGCGAAAAATGATGCGAAAAATGACTGCAAATCGGTCACGCATGATTTTGCTTTTGCCCTGGGCTGGTTGTAGAATCAAAAAGCTTAAACGAACTACTTGTGCAGCTTGCGCGAAAGCTCGGGCTGCGGCTGGGGGGGATGCGCCCGTGCAGGGTCCTTTCGGTCATATTGCGTCGATGCGCCGCACCTTTATGATGTTGGCAGCGGCCTTATGCGTGTTCGTTATGGCCGGGGGGGGGTTGCCCTCGCGCGCGTACGGTGACGATGGCAACCTTATAACAAACCCAAACTTTCTTAACCAAGCTACTGGCTGGTCGACGACCTCTCCGAATGAGAGAATCGGCGAGACGATGAAGCTCGAGCTTTCCACGCAGCTCCTCAAGCCCCAAACGAACACCAAACAAGCTAACGGCAATCACTTTGCGCTTGCGTGGAATTTTAGGCCACAGGGCACCAATCTTTATTTTGAACCTGGATCAACCTACACCACCTTTTCCACCCAGAGCGGTGCCACGTACGAGTGGGGCCTAAACCATCGCGCCGCAACCGACCACGACGTGCTGATGCTCACGATGGGTCCTCAACAGGAGAATCTGTCGATTAACAGCGCAGGCCAAGACCAGCTTATGCAGCTGCGGGCTTGGCTTAAGGCGCAGGTCAAGATGCCCCAGGGAAATACCGTTGAGCAGTACACCGTTTACAGCGATCCCTTTGCTGCAAACGGCGGATTTGCTGGTAACAGTGCTGATGGATCCCACTTTTCGTTTGAACAGAGCGACGGTCGCATCGCGCTTTCTGTGTGGCTCGTAAGCTCTAACGGACAGGGTTGGTTCTCCTTTGGCACCAACAGCACGCATTATTATCGAGATCTTCCCGAGGAAGACGATGAGTTTGCCTATCAGGCTGACTATACCGCAGCGTCCGACAAAACGATGCTTGCGCTGACTTGCTACGATTCAAATCTTACGGGGGAGAACGAACAATACCGGGAGTGGTTTGGTAATCTGGTCAACGACGTTCACGTGGAAAAGCAGGGCACACGCGACATCTATAGCGACTTTGCCAAGGTGTATTGGGAAAATTCGTCCGAGACCATGACAACGCTCACAAACTATGCGTTCTCAACCTCGAATCTTAAGAACGAGAATACGAACATTGCTAACGGAAGCTTTGAAGAGGATATACATCTAGGGAACCAGAGACCCAGCAAGTTTACGTTGTGCTCGCCCCATTGGCGTACGACCGAGACGGACCATCGTATCGAGATCGTTGCCAAGAACGACTACTATATCGACCCAGTTGGGCATTCTGTTACGTTTACGCCCTCCGATGGTGACTATGCAGCCGAGCTCAACGCACACGAGGCGAGTTCGCTCTACCAATATGTGACGACCGAGCCGGGAAAACAGTACGAGTGGGGGCTCGACCACCGCGGCCGCTCGGGTCGAGACGCCATGGCCCTTATCATCGGTCCGCGACAAGAAAACGAGCCGTACAAGGACAATCAAAAGGCACTCGATCAGTACCAGCAAATTGTTCAATGGATTCAAATGAGCGTCGACAACTATGTCGGCTTGGATGTGGTCAATTTTTCCCAATCGGGCTGCAGCAAAAAGATCATCCTGTATTCAACCAAGTTTGACAAAGTGGGCGGATTTGCCAATGCGTCCAGCGGAAGCGCGTTCTCATGGACGGCCGATGCGGAGCATACCGAAAAATGGTGCGTATGGATCATGGCGTCCGAAAACGACGCGTGGGCTTCCTACGGTTCCAACGCGCTCGAGCAGAGCAAAAAGGTTGACTACGACTATACCTACACCATTCCGGATGGCCAAAACCAGAGCGTCTTTGCTTTTGTGGCCTACAACACGGCCAACGGGAGCAATTCGACCGGCAACTTCCTCGACAATATCTCGTTTAGGGAGTTCTATCGCATCGAGACATACACGACGCCCAACGGAAGCGGAACGTATTTTTATAACGCCAATACCAAGACGGCGGACTTTACCTATGCCAAAAACTACGTAGGTAAACAGGAGAAGAACTCCTACTTTATGGTCGATGCCAAACGCGATGACGGGGCAGTCTTTATCGGTGCTTTTGTCAACGGCGAGTTCTATTCCGCAGACGACGACGCACATTGGACCAGATTGGAAGATGGTACCTATCGCTTTGAGGTCGACAAGGTCACAAAGCACTACAAAGTGCACCTCGTGTTTTCCAAGGCAGGCGTTCAATACGATGTGAACGGCGGCAAAGCGTATCACTACGATCCGTACAATGAGTCCACGGGCGATTTCGTACAGCTTTCTGGCGCTGGAGCGAGCTATACCTCCCATGCTGCCGTTGGACAAAACGACGACTGGAAGTTTATGGGCTGGGAGTACGCGGGCTCGGGAAAAGCCGTTCGCTTCGATGCCAAACACACGGTGACCCATACAGCTCCCGAGGGCACCACGGATTCCGGCACTCTTACCATTAAGGGCAAGAAGGTCAATCCGGATACCGGTGCTGTGGGCGATGCGGTAACCGTCGAAAACATTCCCGAGAGCCAGGGCGCGACGTTCGTGGCGCAATGGAAGTATCGTCAGGCCTTTGTTGCCCAGCTTAAAAATGCCGATGGCACGTGGAGCAACGTAACGACGGGCGGCACGGTCAGCTCCAAGCTTAAGGGGGCAAAGGGCTCCATCGATGCCGGGGATGGCTCGGGCAAGGACGAGGACGCGTACAAAAAATCGGGCGTTGCCTACTTTGTGGATGACGGCACGTTTGTGGAGGCGGTGGCCGCTCCCAAGGAGGGCTATCACTTTGAGGGTTGGTACGACCTGTCGAATCCGGACGCCCCGGAGCTGCTGTCGTCTTCACCCACCTATACGTACAACGTGAAGGACCGCCATACGGGATGCGTATACGCACGATTCACCCCGCGCACCTACACACTCAAGGTTTCCAAGAGCGTTACGGGCAATATGGGCGACAAGCGTGCCTACTTTAAGATGACGGCGACCTTTACGGGCCTCAAGGCTGGTCAGACCTACGCCATCGAGTATTCGGATGCGTCTGCCCAAGGCAGCCATGCGCTCGTGGCGCGACCGAATGATCGGGCCGAGACCGTGGAAAACAAGACGGCCTTTACGGCCGATGGCCAGGGCAAGGCGACCGTGCCGTTTGCCGTTAAGGACGGCCTGACCGTTTCGATTAAGGCGCTGGATTACAACGCGGTCTATACCGTGAGCGAAGACGATTATTCGTCGTTGGGGTACCACGCCGAGCTTACGGGTGCGAGCGGCACGCTCAACGGTCCGCGTGTGACCGTTGCCGTTGAAGCTAAGGCCACCAATTCCCGACAGGTCGCGGTGCCTACGGGTATTACGCGCAACCCCATCTATGCCCTGGCGATTTTGGCCGCCGGCGTGCTGTTGGCTACGGGCATGGTTGCGCTGCGTTTACGCCGCGGCTCCAAGAGGGGCGGGCGCCTATGAGAAGACATGGCGCCAGCAATGCTGGTGATGGGCCAGCCGCACGAGCGGCCCCGCAGGGAAGACCCCGGGGCTCGCGGTATTCGGCCGCGTCGAACGTGAGGTTGGGCGCCCATGCGGCGCCAGATCTGGGAGAAGCGGACGACCGGCGCGATATCGTGGGTTTTCTGGCGCGCTTGGCATTTTTTGTCGTGACGCTCTGGCTGCTCTTTGGCGTGGTCTTGGGCGTGGGTGCAGTCACGACTGGCGAGATGGCCCCGCGTATCTGTTCGGGTGACGTCATGCTCTACTGGAGGTTCAGCCAGAGCTTCAACGAGGGTGACGTGGTGGTATACACCGCGGATGGCGCAGAGCGCCTAGGCCGCGTGGTTGCCCGTCCCGGTGATGAGGTCACGATTACCGAGGAAGGCGAGCTCATGGTTAACGGGGCTGTTGTTGTGGAAAGCGACATCACCACGCCGACGCCGCGCTATGAGTCTGCTGTGGACTATCCCGTGCGCCTGGGAACGGATGAGTTCTTTGTACTGGCAGATTTGCGTGAGGGCGGCCACGACAGCCGCCTGTACGGGCCGATTGCCCGCTCGCAGATCAAGGGCAACGTGATCAGCGTGCTGCGCAGGTCGAACCTGTAGGCACGGAGATTGGTTTTATTAAGGGCATATGCCCGAGAGGAAGGATACAACATGAAAACTGGAAAGAGACGACTGACAGCATTTGCAGTTGTGGCTGCCACGATGCTGCTGGCTTTGGTGGGAGTTGTCGCGCCCGCGTGGGCGGAGGACAGTGCCGCTCAACCGCATCTGCCGGTAAAAGACAACAAGGTTACGATCACCTCGACGCTTACCATGAATGAGAATGCCGTGGTGCCTAATGCGACGTTTAACTATTCGATTGCGCCGGCGGATGAGGAGAGTGAGCTTACGAGCACGAGCGGTATGCCCGTTTATGCTGGAGTGACAGACGCCGTCACGCTTTCGCCGACTTCCGTTAATTTTTCCAACAAAGGCCTTACAAGCACAGAGAATACCGGTGAGAAAACTAAGACAATAACCGCCAAACTGAGTGCCGAAATTAAAACCTCTCTGTTCAAGGCTCCGGGTATCTATCGATATAAAATTACGCAGACGCCGTCAGGGCTGGACGGTCTCAACGTTACATACAAGGAGCTCTTCCTGGATGTTTACGTAGAAAACGAAGAGAATGGCGGTTCGGGCTATGTTGTTAAGGGCTGTATTCTTAGAACAGAAGCAGGCTCGGGCGAGAAGACCGCAGGTTTTTTGAACAAATATGTCACCCATAAGCTGACCATCACAAAGGTCGTCAAGGGCAACCAAGGTGACAAGAATAAGGACTTTAATTTTACCTTCACGATTAAAGGCGCTGACGGGGAGAGCTATGAGTACGCCACTGTGAAAAACGGTGCCACCACCATGAGCCAAACTCCAGCTACGTCGGGAACTGCGGTTACCGTAAGCCTTAAGCATGGGGAATCCGTCATCGTTTACGGTCTCTCATCGGAGGATAAATTCGCCGTAACTGAGGCGGATTATCATGGCGACGGTTATAAGACGTCGTACAAGATTGGTGATGGCACCAATTCGACAGAAGGTAGCTCTATTGTCGAGGAAGCTATCGGTGCTTACGACACCACGGTGATCTTTACCAACACCAAGGATGTTACCGTTCCGACCGATGTTATTCGGACGGTCGTTCCCTATGCGGCAATCGTCGCGTTTGCTGCCGTGATGGGCGTGGTCTTCTTCCGTCCTCGTCGTAATCGTCGTTAAAACAGCGAGGATTACAGCCGATGGAGCTTAAACGCATAGCTCGGCTGGCGAGAGCCGGCGACCGCGTGCTTACGTGGTTTGCCGGCTTTCTCGTGCTGCTCATGCTGCTGTACGGGGGCTATTCGCTGTGGGATACAAACAACGTTATGAACGGCGGGTTCATCAGCGATGAGCTGCTGCACTACAAACCCACCGGGACCAACGATTGCGCACGCCTGCAGGATCTGATGGCCAAAAATCCCGACGTTGTCGGATGGGTCACCATCGATGGCACCAACATCGATTATCCCTTCGTTCAGGGAAAAGATAACCAGGAATACCTCAACAAAAACGTGTTGGGGGAGTCCGCGGTTTCGGGAGCGGTGTTTTTGGATACGCGCAACAGCCGCGCGATGACCGATCCCTACAATCTGCTCTATGCGCACCACATGGATAACGGTGCGATGTTTGGCGATGTCGATCGGTTTCTAGACAGGGGCTTCTTTGACCTGCACCGCACGGGCACGCTCTACACAAAGGATGGGGCGTTCCGGCTGCGCATCGTTGCCGTGTGTTCGTTTGCTGCGAGTGATGACATTATCTTTGGGCCGGGAAACCTGGACCAGGCCTCGATGCAGACGCTGCTCACGCATATCTCGCAGACGGCGGTGCATGCGGACATGGATGACGTTGGCCCTGATTCGCGCATCATCGCTCTTTCTACCTGCAGTGATAAAACAAACGGGCGCCGAGCACTTATAGCAGAGGTCTTGTAGCTCATTGAATATTCCGATTAAGCTGCGCCCCATAGGCTGCATCAAGTTTGAGGCTCTCGGTCCATCATGGTAGAGTTGTCCGCGCGTGAATTTCGGCACACTGCGCGCTATCTGAGCTTTTACCGTTTGGAGGAGTGAGCTTGTGAATGCTTCTGTCGCCAAGAAGGCCAGCCAGGCGGTGCGCCTTCTGATGATGGCGCTCACGGCAGTTCTTATCTTTTTCTTCATCAATGTCATGTTGCTCGTCTCCGACATCCAGGGCACGGCGCGCGTGGTCAACTACGCCGGTCTGGTGCGCGGCACCACGCAGCGAATCGTTAAGCTCGAGGATGCAGGCCAGCCACAAGACGACCTGCTCAAGGCCGTTGATTCATACATTAGTGGTTTGCGCTACGGAAGCGACGACCTCAATCTCGTCCGTCTCGATGACGATGAGTATCAGGCAAAGATGACCGAGCTCGCGAGCTGTTTTGACAAGCTTCGCACCGAGATTGCCCGTGTGCGCGAAGTCGGCTACGAGAACACCGACATCATCGCCATGAGCGAGGAGTTCTTTGGCATTTGTGACGATGCCACGAGGCTTGCGGAGGACTACTCCCAGGAGAAGGCCACGGCGCTCAATCGCCTTGAGGGTTTGGTGATTATCGACATCGTGGGCCTGGTGGCGACCTTTGCGGTCGAACTTGCTCGCGCGGTGCGCACTGCCGCGCTCAATCGCGAGCTGCAGAACAAAGTCTATCTCGATGAAGCCACGGGACTGCCCAACAAGAACAAGTGCGAGGAAATCTTGGGGCAGGGGCATCCCGTTTCCGCCGAAGCGCCTGTTGCGCTGTGTGTTTTCGATCTTAACAATCTGCATACGGTCAATAACAGCTTTGGCCACGAGAAGGGTGACGAGTACATCCGTTCTTTTGCCCAGCAGCTGGGGTGCGTGGCGTCCGAGACCTGCTTTGTGGGCCGCGACGGCGGCGATGAGTTTATCGCGGTGCTGTGGGATGCCGATCGAGCTGCCGTGGAATCCTGTCTCGCTCGGATTCGTGCGAACGTGAGCGAGTATTCCGAGGCTCACCCCGACATGCCTATCAGCTACGCGGTGGGCTATGCGCTTTCTAGTGATTATGATGAACCGCCCACGATGCGCGAGCTCTTTTCCCAAGCCGACAAAAACATGTACATCGACAAGAACCGCGTAAAGACAGCCGAGGCAGCTGGGCCGCAACGCGAGGAGCGGTAAGCCTGTAACAGAGGGCATAGAAAAGCCTCCGCAGCCCGTGTGGCTGCGGAGGCTTTATTCGTTGCGGCGCATTGTGTTTGGGTCGCTGAGATGAGTCGATTTGCCCCGAAAGAGGAGGGCATTGACCTTAGGGTCATGCCCGACGAATGAGCGGCAAATCGGCCGTCTCGGCGGGCCGAACTACTCCAGCTCAAACGCTCCGGTGTAGAGCTGGTAGTAATACCCGCGCTTGGCTATCAGCTCGTCGTGGTTGCCGCGCTCGATAATGCGGCCGTGGTCCAGGCAGATGATCGCGTCGGAGTTGCGCACGGTGGAGAGACGGTGCGCGATGACAAACGTCGTGCGGCCCTCCATGAGCTTATCCATGCCTGCCTGCACGATGGCCTCGGTGCGGGTGTCGATGGAGCTCGTGGCCTCGTCCAGAATCATTGCCGGCGGATCGGCGACGGCAGCACGTGCGATCGAAATCAGCTGGCGCTGGCCCTGCGACAGCTGTGCGCCGTTGCCGGTGAGCATCGTGTCGTAGCCGTCGGGCAGGCGGGTGATAAAGTCGTCCGCGCCGGCGAGCTTTGCCGCCGCGATGCACTCCTCGTCGGTGGCGTCTAGGTTGCCGTAGCGGATGTTGTCCATCACGGTGCCGGTGAACAGGTTCACGTCCTGCAGTACCACGCCCAGCGAGCGGCGCAGATCGGCCTTGCGGATCTTGTTGACGTTGATGCCGTCGTAGCGGATCTTGCCGTCGGCGATGTCATAGAAGCGGTTGATGAGGTTGGTGATGGTCGTCTTGCCCGCACCGGTGGCGCCGACAAACGCGACCTTCTGGCCCGGCTTGGCAAACACGGACACGCCGTGCAGCACCTCGTGGTCGGGCGTGTAGCCAAAGTCGACGTTGTCCATGACCAGGTCGCCGCGCAGCGGTACGTACTCGATCTCGCCGGTTGCGCGGTGCGGGTGTTTCCATGCCCACATGCCGGTGTGGTGGTCGGCCTCCTCGAACTCCCAAGTCTCGGGGTTCACCTGCGCGTTGACGAGCGTCACGTAGCCTTCGTCGGCCTCGGGCTCCTCGTCGATGAGCTCAAAGATGCGGTCGGCGCCGGCGAGGCCCATGACCACGGCGTTGATCTGCTGCGAGATCTGACCGATCTGTCCGCAGAACTGCTTGGTCATGTTGAGGAACGGCACCACGACGGCGATGGACAGCGTCATGCCCGAGATGCTCAGGTTGGGCACGCCCAGCGCCAGGAAAATGCCGCCGGCAAGGGCCACCAACACGTAGAGCAGGTTGCCCAGGTTCATAAGGATAGGCATGAGGATGTTGGCGTACATGTTGGCCTTCTGCGAGACCTCGAAGAGCTTTTCGTTGCGCTCGTCAAAATCGGCCTCGGCGGCAGACTCGTGGCAGAATGCCTTGACGACCTTCTGGCCGTTCATGACTTCCTCGATATGGCCCTCGACCACGCCGAGCTCGGACTGCTGCGCAATAAAGAAACGCGCGGAGTTGGAGCCGAGCAGCTTGGTCATAAAGGTCATAAAGACGACGCCGGCCACAATGACCAGGCACATCCACACGCTGTAGTACAGCATGATAAAGAATACCGTGACGATGACGATGGTCGTCATGAGCAGGTTGGGCAGCGACTGGCTGATCATCTGGCGCAGCGTGTCGATGTCGTTGGTGTAGTGGCTCATGATGTCGCCGCGCTGGTGCGTGTCGAAGTAGCGAATCGGCAGGTCCTGCATGCGGTTGAACATCTTCTCGCGCAGCTTCTCGAGCGAGCCCTGCGTGACGATGGCCATGGCGCGGTTCCAGAAGAGCGAAGACAGGATGCCGACGCCGTAGATGCAGGCGAGGGTGGTCACGAGCTGTGCGATCTTGGGCTGTGCGGCTTCCCAATCGCCCGACTGCCACGATTCGCTAATAATCTGCAGAGCGCTCTGAAGGAAGGTCGCGCCGATGGAGTTGATGATGGCGCAGAGCACCACGCCGACAACGACGAGGGGCAAAAGCACGGGGTAGAAGCCAAAGAGCGTCTTGATGAGGCGCGACATGGTGCCGCCCTTGCGGTTGAGCGCGCGCTCGGCGGTCGTTGCCTTACTCATGTGCCTCGCCTCCTTCCTGGGTCTGAGCTTGCGTTACGGATGCCTCGGTGTCGGCCTCGACGGCTCCTTCGCCCTCGGCAGACATCTTGTTTTGCGAGGTGAAGGTCTCGCGGTAGATCTCGCTTGTCTTGAGCAGCTCGTCATGGTTGCCGATCTGCGCGATACGGCCACCCTCCATGACGATGATGCGGTCTGCGTCCTGCACGGAGCTGATGCGCTGGGCGATGATGAGCTTGGTTGTGTTGGGCAGATAGCTTGCCAACCCTGCGCGGATCTTGGCGTCGGTCTTGGTGTCGACGGCGCTGGTGGAGTCGTCCAGGATCAAGATCTTGGGGCGACGCAGCAGAGCGCGCGCAATGCACAGGCGCTGCTTCTGACCGCCCGAGACATTGGAGCCGCCCTGCTCGATCCAGGTGTCGTAGCCCTTGGGGAAGCCGTCGACAAACTCATCGGCGCAGGCCAGATGCGCGGCCTCGCGGACTTCCTCGTCGGTGGCGTTCGGGTCGCCCCAGTGCAGATTCTCGGCGATGGTGCCGCTAAACAGCACGTTTTTCTGCAACACCATGGCCACTTGGTGGCGCAGCGCGTCTAGGTCGTAGTCGCGCACGTCCATGCCGCCCACGCGCACGGTGCCTTCGGTGGCGTCGTACAGGCGGGCGATGAGGTTTACGAGCGTGGACTTGGCCGAGCCGGTGCCGCCGATGATGCCGATGGTCTCGCCGCTCTTAATGTGCAGGTCGATATCGTCGAGTGCCTGGCGCTTCGCATGCGCGGAATACTTAAAGCTCACGTGGTCAAAGTCGATGGAGCCGTCGGCAACCTCGAGCACGGGTTCGGCGGGATTGGCGATCGTGGGCTCGGCGGCCAGCACCTCGGTAATGCGGTGCGCCGATTCGTCGGCCATGGTCACCATGACAAAGATCATCGACAGCTGCATCAGGCTCATGAGGATCTGGAAGCCATAGGTAAAGATCGAGGAGAGCTGGCCCACGTCGAACAGCGTGCCCTGGCTCGTGATAATGAGCTTGGAGCCCAGGTAGATGATGACGACAAACGCGCCGTTGACGCAGATGTTCATCATGGGGTTGTTAAAGGCAAGCAGCTTCTCGGCGCGGGTGAAGTCCATCTGGACGTCGCGTGCGGCGGTCGCGAACTTCTCCTTCTCAAAGTCTTCGCGCACGTAGCTCTTGACCACGCGCATGCCGGTGACGTTTTCCTCGACGGACTCGTTAAGGGCGTCGTACTTGTGGAACACGCGCGAGAAGATGGGACGCACCTTAAAGATGATAAAGAACAGCCCAAAGCCCAGCAGCGGAATGATGACCAGGTAGACCATGGCGACGCTGCCGCCCATGATAAATGCCATGGTAAAGGCGAAGATCAATACCAGCGGCGCGCGCACGGCGATACGGATGATCATCATAAAGGCCTGCTGCACGTTGTTGATATCGGTGGTCAGGCGCGTGACGAGCGAGGAGCTCGAGAACTCATCGATGTTGGCAAAGCTGAACGTCTGGATCTTGTAGAACAGGTCGTGACGCAGGTTCTTAGCGAAGCCGCAACTCGCATGGCTGCAGGTGACGCCGGCAGCGGCGCCAAAAGCAAGCGACGTCAGCGCGATGAGCACCAAAAAGCCCGCGGTGGGAAGCATCTCGGCTACGGTGGTGCCATCTTTGATGGCGTCGATCAGGTTGGCGGTGATAAATGGAATCAGCATCTCGCAGAGCACCTCGCCAAGCACGAGCAACGGCGTGGCGATCGTGGCCTTCATGTAATCGCGGATGCTGCCCATAAGGGTTTTAATCATCCAGTTCCTCCCAGGTTACGCGGATTTTCTCGAGCATCTCGGCGAGCTGTTCGCGCTCGTCGTGGGTGAGCGCGCTAAAGGCCTGTTCCCTAAAGCGGATGCGCGAGGCTTGGTCGATGCGGGCCTTCTCCCAGCCGATCTCGGTCAGGCGAATGGTGAGCTGCCGGCGATCTTTTGGATTGCGGCTGCGCTCGATGATGCCGGCGCACTCGAGCTTGGACAAGATTTCGGAAAGCGACCCCGGCTTGAGGTCGAAGTGCATGCCGAGTTCCTGCTGCGACATCTCGCCGTTTTCCTGCTTGGCGAGCAGGCAGACGATGGGCGCCTTGCCGGACACGCCACCGCCGTGAAAGTGCATGTAGTGGCCGCAAAAGCCTAGGCCGCTCAGGATGCGCTTGGCGAGCTTGTCTTCGCCGTTAACTGCTTCGGGCACGTCTGCCGGCTGCGACGGGTCGCCGCCGGGCTCGTGCGGACGAAGGTTAAGGGGTTCATCGCACATGAATTCGTATCGCTCCTTTCTTTAGTTAGGTAGTGGGATTGTTTTGTGCCTAACTAATCTAGGAGTGCTAAACAAGAATGTCAAGGTACCAAACTTATATAGTTACGGCGTTTTACCAAACGCCGTAACCGGCCGACGCTGCAAACGTTCCTAAGCGGCAATCTGGCGTTCAATCGTCGGGCATGGCCACAAGGCCTATGCCCTCCTCTTTCACGCCACCTTGCTCGCTTAGGAGCGTTTTCGCTGTCCGTCCTCAACCTGTGATTCCGCCACGGTCCGCTTGGGTGCATGTGATCCCTTGGGGACGGAGGAAAAGGGATCATTTTCCGAAACCTTTCCGCAACAATGCGCTCTTCGCGGCCCTGGCGCCTGCTCGCAACGTCCCCTGCGCTACACTTAGTCGCACTGTGGCGCTGCTGCGCCGTGCCCGAACCAAGGGAGACCCTCATGAAGAACACTCAGCTGCTGCTGATCAACGATATGTGCGGCTACGGCAAGGTCGCGCTTTCCGCCATGCTGCCGGTGCTGTCGCACATGGGCTACCGCATCCACAACCTGCCGACGGCACTTGTGTCCGATACGCTCAACTATCCCAAGTTCTACATCCACGACACCACCGAGTACGTGCGCCAGAGCCTCGCCATCTGGGAGGAGCTCGGCTTTGAGTTCGACGCCATCTCTACCGGCTTTATCGTGACCGAGGAAGAGACGCGCATCATTTCGGACTTCTGCCACCGTCGCGCGCAAAAGGGTACCAAGGTGTTCGTCGACCCCATCATGGGCGACAACGGCAAGCTCTACGCCGGCGTGCCCGAGTCCACGATCGGTCTCATGCGCAGCCTGCTCGAGTGCGCAGACTACGCGGTGCCCAACTATACCGAGGCGTGCCTGCTTGCCGATAGGCCCATTGCCGAGCAAATCACGCCTGATGAGGGCCGCGCTCTTGTGGATGCCGTGCGTGTCCTGGGCGCCAAGTCGGTGGTCATTACGAGCGCTGTGGTCGACGGTGCGAATGTCGTCATCGGTTACGACCATGTGGCGGGGGAGTACTTTACGATTCCCTTCGACCTGATACCGGTCTACTTCCCGGGCACGGGCGACACGTTCTCGGCGGTGCTTGTCGGCCGCGTTATGGCCGGTTGGAGCCTACAGCGCGCGACGAGCGATGCCATGCGTGTGGTAGCGGAGCTCATCGAGCGCAATGCCGACCAGGAGGATAAGTCCGCCGGCCTTCCCATCGAGGCCTGCCTGGATGTGATTGACCATGAGTAACGCCGACGAGAGCGGCGTCAAGCCTGCGGGCGAGAACAAGCCGCTCGGCGCACCGCGTGGCAAGCGCCCACGTATTCGCATTAGCTGCGTGGACCAGCTGCTGTCTCTTATACACATCTCCGAGCCCACGAGACATGCGCAGA